>NZ_JBEOOQ010000014.1:0-94517 GCF_040309305.1 Pseudoalteromonas sp. RB2-MNA-CIBAN-0110
TCTCCCTTTGATTATTGTAACCACTTTAATCATGGCACATAGATGCCGTATAGGGAGGAGACCATTACATCAGGTTATTTATTTTTTTTGTAGGTTTTTCCAGAGCAGTTTGCTTATATTATCAATAAAACTTGGGTCTTCTTCTTTCATTGTAAGCAAAATTTGCTTATTCATTTGTGATTTATTTTGAGCGTAAATCCAGCGGTTTTTATTAAACTGCTGGGCAAACTCAAGTACACCTGCTTGTAGTTCATCGTTATTTGCAAACACAGCTTCAACTACTTTGTTCTCTAGCAACTGCTGTGCACCAACACGCTCTCCTGACATAGCTAAACGATTAAAGAATGTTTGCGAAATTGCTTTATTAATTATAGGAAACATCGACGGTACAAACGGCACCATCACATCCACTTCAGGAAAACAAAAGAAGCCTTTATCTGACTTCATAAATCTAAAATCGCACGCACACGCAAGCACAGCACCATTGCCATAGGTATGCCCGTTTAACGCAGCAATAATAGGCATAGGAAAAGTAACTATGCGCTTAAACAAGTCACTTATTTGAATCATAAAGTCAGAAATAGCTGCAGGTAAAATACTTGGATTAGACATCCATTGAAGGTCGATGCCTAATGACCAGTTTTTGTCACTCGAGGACGTTAAAATAACTGACTTAATATTTTGATCTGCTTCAATGTGGTCAAGATGTAAATTAAACTCAGCCAAAAACGCTGGATTGTGGCGGTTTTCAGCGGTATTCATGGTGAGTATAGCGGTGTTATTTTTAGTTATTAGTTCTATTAGATTTGCCATTAAACCCTCTTTTAACGCTTTTTAAGCTAACTTTAAGCGCTGTTCGTTACTTTTATAAGTAATACCAACCTGCATAAATCTTTGATCAATTTAACGAATTAAATTTCACTATAACGTCGTTAAAAATTTTTTATTTAGAACAACTAGATACAAAAATTTTTGCCTAGTTCTAGCGTAATTTTCTTAACGTTAAATAGACCCCATATATAAGCAGATTGGTATAACATAGTAATACTTTGCTTATAATTTATAAACCCACTATTTAAAGCCATCCTTTTTGTTTAGCTATACGCGCAGCATCTATACGGTTAGTGGCGTTTAGCTTAGCAATAGCGTCTGATAAATAATTACGTGTGGTACCTTCACTTATAAATAACTGCTTGGCTATGTCGCTTGTTTTAAGGCCGTCGCTTGCAAGTTTAAGTGCTTTGCGTTCTTTATCGGTAAGTGGATCTGCGTCGTCTAATGCATTGATAGCAAGCTCTGGGTCTATCACTTTTTGCCCCTGCATTACTTTTTTAAGCGCATTTATTAGCTCTTCACTGGGTGCTTCTTTTAAAATAAAACCTTTAACACCTGCCGTAAGCGCTCGCCTAATATAACCCGCACGAGAAAATGTGGTCATAATAACCATTTTTATAGCGGGGAACTTAGCGGCTATTTTTTCACTCAGCTCTATACCATTCATGGTTGGCATTTCTATATCGGTTAAAATTATATCGGGATGTAAATCACTATCAAGCGCTTCAATTGCATTAAGTGCATCTTGCCCGTTACTTGCTTGCCCAATAATCTCAATATTAAAATCGAGTCCTAACAATGCTGCTACTGCGTCGCGCACAAGCGCTTGATCTTCCACTAAATACACTCTGATCATTGTAAATCCTTAGCTGAAATTGGTAGCATTACATTTAAAGTAAAAATATCGCCACAGGTAAATGTTGCACTACCATTGAGTTGTTCTGCTCGCTCTTTAATACCATTTAGGCCATTGCCCGAATTTAATGTGGAGCACGGTGCACGATCAATAACGGTAATGAGTAGCTGCTGCGCTGTTTGTTCTATATTTATTTCGCAATTTTTTGTGCTGCTATGACGTAGCAAATTGGTAACGGCTTCTTTAATTATAAGGCCTGCGATGCCCTCTACTTTGGCGGGTAGAGTATTTAAAACTACATTAAATGAAACGTTAAAGTCTTGTTCTATTAATCTTTGTTTTAACTGTGCTACTTGGCTAACAAGGTTAAGCTGTTTTAAATCACTAACGGCGCTTCTTACATCACTGAGTAACTGCCTTGCCAGATCGGCCACTTGTGCAATTTCGCTATTTGCTTGAGCGTAACGCTCACCTTGGTTTAATTTATTGGCAAGCTCAGCTTTTAAAGCAATAGATGACAATGAGTGACCTAAAATATCGTGCAAGTCGCGGGCTATCCGTTCACGCTCAGCAATTGCTGCTAATTGCTCTAATTGGTTAGCGTTTTCTTGCTCACGTTTTTTGTACAGGCTCTCTCTTTTAGCTGCAATACCGTAACTAAATAAGGCTGCACATAAAATCAAAGCAACAGCTAAAAAGTATTGCACCTTCCCTATATCACCAATATATGCGCTTAATAAAACCGTAGATATAATCGCGAGTGCAGCATAAATTCTTTGATGGTAGCTATATGCATAGCCTGCTACGTACGCTGCAAAGCCAAATAAAGTAGGAGTACCTGTGGTGTAAAAAGTGGCGCAAAAACAAATTAATAGCATGGCTACAAACAACTTGGTCACCCCTGCACTTTTGCAGTTTATTGCTTTTACATATAAAAGAATAAAAGCAACATAAAAGGCTAAAGACATCGTTATTTGGTTAGCAGTAAAGCTCGCAAAATTAATTATTAGTGGGAGTAAATAAAAGCCTGTAAAAATTAAATGCCCATATTTCCAAAAACCTTTATCACTTTGTTGAGAAAAGGAGTTAAGCGAGCTCATACTAATACCTCAGGCATATTATTTTTACTTATAGCACTATTTTTATTAATAAATATAAATAACATAAAAATGCATGCCAGCATAAAGCAATCTGCGTACGTAATCGTAAAACTTAACGCCTCTAGCACTTCATTAATAGTTAAGCTGATTAAAATTAAAGAATTCATAATTATCCCCTGTTGAGTAAGGTAACTATGCCAGCGTATAAAAATAATAAGAGTGTGAAGTGTCATCAACTTTTATGACATTTGTCATGCGATAAAAAAATTCATCTTAAGAATTTTTAAGTAATGTTAATATGTTCAAAAAGTACAACAAGGAAACTAAATGCAATCTCAGCAGCAAAGTTTAATTTATTTGCACATAGCGGTATTACTTTTTGGCGGAACCGCTCTATTTGCCAAGCTTATTGGTTTAAATGCTTTAGATATTACCGTTTACAGAACTGCAATTGCAGGAATGGCTATTTTAGCCATGCTGTATTTTCAAAGAAAACAAATTAAACTCAACAAACCTAAAGACTACCTTATTGCGTTATTTTTAGGTGTTGCGGTGGGTATTCACTGGGTTACCTATTTTGCTGGTATGCAAATGGCCGGTATAACTATTGGAATGCTGGCATTTTTTAGCTATCCCGTAATGACGGTGTTTTTAGAACCCTTATTTAATAAAAGCAGGCCAAAAGCAAAAGATATAATAAGTGCGGCGGTGGTTGTTTTAGGTATTTACTTATTAGTACCAAGTGCAAATTTAGGCGACGATGTGACCTTAGGTGTAATAACAGGTGTTATATCGGCATTGTTTTTTTCAATCAGAAACATTACCCATAAGCGCTACTTTAGCCAATATGGTGGCCCGCAAACTATGTTTTATCAAACCTTAGTGGCAAGCATTATGCTGTGCGCATTTATAGAAGTGCCGGTATATGAGGTTAGTAATCACGACCTAATTTTAATTGCCATAGCGGGTGTTATTTTTACGGCTACACCTCATTCATTATTTGCAGCAAGTTTAAAGCATTTATCAGCGGCAACCGCAGGGTTAATTTCTTGCTTGCAACCACTTTATGGCACCATACTGGCTATAGTAATTATTCATGAACGTCCTACTGTTATGACGTTAGTTGGTGGAGCACTTATTGTTAGTGCCGCTTGTTTTGAAACGTGGTCAATCACTAAAAAGGCTCGACAATGAAAGTATTTGCACACCGTGGTGCCAGTGGGGATTTTCCTGAAAACACCAAAAGCGCTATTTTAGAAGCATTAAAAGTAGGTGTTGATGGTATTGAAGTAGATATTCAAAGTTCCTTAGATGATTACATGGTAATACACGACTCATGGCTCGATAGAACCACCAGCGGTAAAGGTAAGGTGAGTAACTTTACGGCACATGAACTCTCTAAACTTGATGCTGGAAAGGGTGAAAAAATTCCCACTCTTCAACAGTTGTTTGATTGGAATAACAATAAATCTTTATTAAATATTGAGCTTAAACATACATTTGAACTAGAAAGATTTGTGGCTCAACTTGAAGAAAATATTGAAGCTAACAAAATATCGAAAGCGAATATTTTAGTATCATCGTTTGATCATCATCAACTACAGTGGCTTAAAAGCAAGCTACCATGGCTTAAAATAGGCGCCCTTACTTCTTCTATTCCAATTAACTATGCAAAGTTTGCAAGTGATTTAAACGCTTATAGCGTACATGCAGATAAAACCTTTATAAATAAGGCTTTTGCCGATGATGCAAAAAAAAGAGGCTTAAAGATTTATGCTTATACGGTCGATAGAGAACAAGATATAGCGCTAATGCTTGAGTATGGCATAGACGGAATTTTTACAAATTACCCAGCGCGAACCAAAGCTTACTTGTTATCGTTACAAAAAAGCTAACTAACACCTCCCTAACTAAAATAAGAATCGTAGGGCTTAAGCATAATGAGTAGTTTTATGAAAATTTATAACTATATAGAGCAAACATTCTTTTTTACGTTAACGCGTAAAATAGTCGGTAATTTAAGTTTTGTATTATTGTTCCAAGCAATTACGTTATTTTGGCTGCATCAGAGCTTAAGCGAACAACAGCAAAGTACAGGGCTATTTTGGCTTCTTACGCTTGTTATTATATCTGGTTTTATTTTTACTCTTTTTTATATGCGTTTTTTAATTGTTCGCCCTGTTACCGCTATGCGCGATACTTTGATAAAAATAAACCAACAAGATGCAAATTTAGCAGCAAAACTTCCTCACTTTTCGTATGACGAATTTAAAGATTTAAGTTCACAATATAATATATTTACTGCCCATTTAAGTGAGTTACTCAGCACAACATATAACAGTGCTCAAGCTAGTACACACAGTAATATACAAGTCACTGAATCGATGAAAAATACTGAGCAATCAAGTGAGCAACAAATACAGTTAAGCCACAGTATTATTAATGCCAGTATGCAAATAACCCAAAGCTTACAAAACATAGTAAATAATACAGATAGCGTGCATAACGTTAATAATGAACACCTTAACTTTGTAAAACTATCTGCATCAGAGCTCGCTGCTTTAGTAAAGCAGGTTAAACTTATTACTAATATGCTAGGTAGCTTTTCAAATACAATTGCGGGACTGAAAGAGAACAGTGAAAACATTCGTAGTATTTTAAAAATGGTTGAAGAGTTTTCTGATCAAACTAATTTGTTAGCCCTTAACGCCGCAATAGAAGCAGCTAGAGCGGGTGAAGCTGGCAGAGGGTTTGCCGTAGTTGCAGACGAAGTACGCACACTTTCAATAAAGGTAAGTGGCGCAACTAGGCAAATAAGCGACTTTATTACTCAAATGAATGAGCTAGTAAATGAAACAAATAAAGAGTCAGAGCAATTAATGACTCACTCCAATAATGCACAAAGCTCAATTAGTGCAACCTGTGAGGGTTTTACAAAAATGCTTAGTGAGTTTGAGCACAACCAACAGCAACTACAACAAATAGCCAGTGCTGTACATATGCTTGAGGGCACTCAAACTAATACTCACCAATCGGTAGAGCAAATAGTAGCCTTAGGTGAGCAAGCTAAACAGCAAATAGATACGGCATTAGCCGATAGCGAGCAATCTCAACAGTTAAGCTTACAGACCCAACAACAGTTAAAGCGCTTCGTGCGCTAAGAAGCGTTTTCGGGCTCAGAGAAATATGGTAAATTACGCAGCTATTAATTTAAGTGTGTGAAGTGTGTGAGCAACCCTACCCCAGACTATGAAAAATTAGCCCTACAAATAAAAACTTGGGGGCAAGAGCTTGGTTTTAGCGAAGTAGGTATTACTGATATTGACCTATCTAAGCACGAAGCCCAATTGCAACGCTGGCTTGATGCTGGCTACCACGGCTCGATGGATTATATGGCTGCTCACGGCATGAAACGCGCTCGCCCTGCTGAATTAGTACCTGGTACACAGCGTGTTATATCCGTAAAAATGAATTATCTCCCTCCCGATGCTGGCTTTGCAAAAACCTTAAAAAATAAAGAAAAAGCATACATAAGTCGTTATGCACTGGGTCGTGATTACCATAAATTAATGCGTAATCGTTTAAAAAAACTTGGCCAAAAAATAGAGCAAGAAATTGGCGAATATGGCTTTAGGCCCTTTGTAGATTCAGCCCCGGTACTTGAGCGTCAACTTGCCGAAAAAGCCGGTTTAGGGTGGCGTGGTAAGCATTCTTTATTAATTAACCAAGAAGCAGGATCGTGGTTTTTTTTAGGCGAGCTATTTATTGATTTACCTCTACCAATAGATGCAGAGAATACGTTTGAAGGCTGCGGTAAATGTGTTGCTTGTATTACTCTTTGCCCAACAGGTGCAATTGTAGAGCCTTACGTTGTTGATGCACGTAAATGCATATCGTACTTAACGATAGAACACCAAGGCCCTATACCCGAACAATACCGAACTTTATTAGGCAACCGTATCTATGGTTGTGATGATTGCCAGTTGGTATGCCCTTGGAATCGTTATGGACAAATAACGGATGAAAATGACTTTCATCCCCGTACTCAATTAAAAAATAAAGATTTACTTGAGCTATTTGCTTGGGATGAGCCTACATTTTTAAAAAATACCGAAGGCAGCCCTATTCGCCGCATAGGTCACGAACGTTGGTTACGTAATATAGCGGTCGGTTTAGGTAATGCAGAGTTTAGCCCGGCTATTATTCATGCTTTACAAGATAAAAGCCAAATATCCAGCGAGCTTGTTTTAGAACATATTGAATGGGCGCTTGCTCAACAAAACGATAAACAACGATTACAAATTCGTAAAACGGCTAGGTTAATCAGAATCGTAGAAAAAGGCTTACCCAGAGATGCATAATGCAGTTGGAGTAAGCCTTAAAGTAACATTATTTAATTAAATATATTTAGCTCTTTAAAAGCAATGACAGGTCTTGCTCAATTTCAGCAAAAGCTGCTTTTACCTGTTTAACAGACTCCTCTCTGGCCACTGAGTTTTGGATAGTTTCATCTACTTTTTTATAAATAAGCACCTCCTGATCTTCATCTAATCCCATTGATGGGATACGTTCTTCGAGCTCTTCTTGTAACTGTTTAAACACTTTTTCGTTGTTTTGACGGTTGTCATTCAATAAGCTAATTAAGCCATGAAACTTACTGTGAACTGTACTTGCTACGGCATTAAGTTTTGCTTGTTGTGATTCAAGCATTTTCTTAGTCATGATGGCGCGTAGCTGCTGCTCGGTAACACTGACAATAAAACATACGTGGTCGCGTATACGCCCGTGCTTATCTGGATCGTGATCAGGCATATTTAAAATAAGTAAGCTAATCAATTCATAGTTAACTAAAATTCGATGCGAAAATTCATGTAAACGCCCTTTGTTTTTAAGCATTTCAAATAGCTCCACCACAATAGGTGAACACACGCCACTTAATGCAAAGTGACTAATTTCATCGTTCTCTCTAAACTCAATATTACTTTGCAAATCAAAAGATTGTAGGCAATCTATAAGCGCTTTACCTAGCTCTTGAGGGTCATTAATAAAGCCTATGTTTTCAACGTAGTTAACTATCTGCCCCATTTCACTGCTGTTAGCCATGGCATTAAATGCAGTTGATGTAGCATCTTCAACTTGCTTTTCAAGGCTTTGTTTTTCAACAAGTACTTGGTTTAAATTTTTAAGCTTTGACTTAAGTTCATCATGGCCAAAGGGTTTTACAATATAGTCTTCTGCACCAACTGAGTAGCCTTCCATGCGCTCTTCAACTGTGCCACGAGCAGACACAAACATAACAATAATGTGTGCTGTATTTGGGTTTGCTTTAAGTGCCTTACATACTTCATAACCGTTCATTTGCGGCATACTTACGTCGAGCAATATAACCTGAGGCATATAGCCTTCAACCATGTTTAAACACTCAGGACCACTCGTTGCTACTTGTAATTCAAAATCAAGCTCCTCTAAAATTTCCTCAATAATTTCAAGGTTAAAGGGTTCGTCATCAACGGCAAGTATTTTAGTTAAGGCCATAATTTATCATCCATTCAAATTCTCAAAAAAGTTACTTGGCTTGCCAAAAAACAATTAATTACTGTGTTGTATTAATTGATCTTCAGCCAAATGATCATCTAGATTTATTTCTAATGGCACCTGTATAGATATAGTTGCACCACCATTTTCGTTGTTACGTGCAGTGATCTCACCTTGATGTAAAGACACAAACTCTCTACACAATGCAAGGCCCAATCCGGTACCACCGGCACCGCTATTTGTTTTGCTGCTTTGTACAAACTTAGTAAAAATATGTTCTAGCTCATCTTCTGGTATACCGACCCCATTATCGGTAACCTCTATAGTAGCAAGCTTATTATCTGACTCTAAATTTACCCGTATTTTACTTTTGGGTTCGCTAAATTTAAGTGCATTACCTAATACGTTTCGAAGTAACTGATTTATTTGCTCTTCATCACATTGCGCAATTACAGGTAATGGCTGCGCGGTAAATACAACCTCAATTTCTTTTTCCATTGCCGTACCAGATACATCATCAATACTTGTTTTTATAATGTTCGCTAAATTATATGGACGAGGATTAAATGGAAACTTACCCACATCTAGCTTAGATAGATCGAGTAAATTATTTAGTAACGACAGTAAACGCTCACCACTACTCTCTATTCGCGATAGGTATTTAATGAGTTTTTCTTTTGCAAAATCTCCAGTTTCTAGCTTGCTTAAACCAAAACGTGAAAAGCTTAAAATAGAGTGCATAGGTGTTCGAAGTTCATGCGACATGTTTGCTAAAAACTCTGATTTACTTAAGTTTGCAGCCTCAGCGACGTTTTTAGCGTGCTCGAGTTGTGAGGTACGCGCCCTTACTTGCTCTTCAAGGATATCTTTTGCTTCAAGTAGTAAATCTTCTTTTTGCTTGAGGTGAGTTACATTTTTAAATATTACGGCAAGTGCTATTTCGCCATGGTGATCTATCTCATTAAAAGATCCCACTAACGGTATATAGCCCCCTGCAGTTTTAGATAAACGTAAGTCGCAGCTAAATTGGCGATTACTGTTTAGTGTCGAAATTTTATTTTTAATACCTAACGTTGAATCATCATCTAAAAAGCTAAATACTGATTTACCTTCGAGTTCGTTAAACGGTAAGTTAAATAGTTTTAAACAAGCATCATTAGCTTCTATCACTCTACCGCACTTCTCAAACAACATAATTGCATCAGGCGTATGCTTATAAATAACCTGAAGTAGGCTGTCTTTTTCAATCAGGGCATCAACCGTATCTTGTAGCCTTTCGACAAGTTCTGCGTTATGGCGTTTTAATAACTCTGTTTGCCACAGTTTATGTATTGATTGTAATAATGAGCTGTCGTTCAATGGCTTAATAAGTACGTCTTCTACACCTTGACGAATAGCTTCAATCATTGAAACTTGATCGGGACGTGAGGTAAATAATAAGCAACGGCAATGTGGTTGCATTATTTTTAAGTTTGAAAAAATTTCTAAACCGGTTCCGTCATCTAAAACAAAATCACTTATTAGTATATCGATTTGCTTTTCTTTCGTAATTTCTAAAGCTTCTGCAGAGGTGGTTGCTGTATGGGTCTCGATATGAGCACCAATCAAGCTGTTTTTCATTTTTTCGAGGCGCTCAGGAACATGATCGACGAGTAAAATAGTAGGTAACTGCAAAATATGATTAGAGCCTAATTCTAGTAGGCTCTCTAAAAGAGAAGTAATTTCTTTATTAGAAAAAAACGGGTAGATCACGGTTGCGTCAGGCGCAACATGATTTAGCTCACTAAACGCAGTTAGTTGCTCACCACTTTGTGCTTTTGGAGCAAGCAGCATAAAACGCTCTTGCGCTACTTGGCTAACAAGCGGTTTTATAGAATCAACAGGCACACCATGGGCAACAACAACTAAGTCGTAGTCGCCTATATTGGTATACATGTCTAGCATGCTGAAATGAATTAATTCGACTTCACATCCTATTAATTCTAAAAGCACTTTCACACGCATTGCGATGACACTGCTACTATCAACAATTAATATTTTTCGAATCATCAAGCTACACTTCAAATTAATAAACTTAATATGATAATAGCGTAGACTATTTTTATTTAATTGGCATAAACCCTTCGTCTTATTTTGTAAAAAAATATTACAACATTATGAAAAATAATTTATTCCAGATGTTTTCCAAAAATAGTAAGGCTATACGCCTTATCATCCATTATGGCAACGCTTGGCAACTCACCCCATATTGCAAAATCAAAATGCTTAAACAATTTAACACTCGGTAAGTTATGACTAAAAATAAAGCCGAGTAATACTTTAATATTTAATTGCTTAGCTTGTGTTTGAGCAAATATCATTAGCTTTTTACCAAGCCCTTTACCTTGCGCTTTACTGGTAATGTAAATGCTCATTTCTACTGTGCCGTCGTAAGCTGGGCGCCCATAAAACGATTTATAACTTACCCAAGCAAGTACTTGGTTATTTTCGCAGTAAACGTAAATAGGCCTTTTATCGTTGTGGCTATTAAACCAGTCACGCTTTTCGTCAACGCTCACTTCTTGCGTATCTGCAGTTACCATTCGCCCTGCAATAGTTTCGTTGTAAATGGCTACAATTTCATTAAGATCATTAATAGTTGCTAAACGGATTGTCATAGGTCATTAGAGGGTTGATCAATTTGTTCCATATTAGCGTATGATTATCCAATCAAACAATCGTAAAGTTTAGGTAATGTAATGCTTAAAATAATTATAATAGGTTTAACGGCTTTACTTATTAATGCTCCCCTTCAAGCTCAAACACCATCAATCATAAATAAAACCTCTACACAGGACTGCCAAGATTTTACCAATGTAGATATACGAAAGCTTCGCTCAAAAGAATCTATTAACTTGTGCCAATTTAAAAATAAACCTTTGTTAATAGTAAACACGGCAAGTAATTGTGGTTTTACATATCAATTTAAAGGCCTTGAAGCGCTATATCAACAATACAAAGAGCAAGGTTTAGTCGTATTAGGGTTCCCCTCTGATGACTTTTTTCAAGAAGAAGACAATGAAAAAGAAACAGCGAAAGTATGCTTTGTAAATTATGGTGTAACTTTTCCCATGTTTGCCACCAGCAAAGTTCGTGGTAGCGAAGCAAATCCAATTTTTAAATATTTGAATGAGCAAACTAGCTCTCCAAATTGGAACTTTTATAAATACTTAGTGTCTGCTGATCGTAAAACAGTTTTACGGTTTAACAGCAAAGTGGCACCTAATTCAGAGCAAATGATTACTGCAATTGAAACTGCGTTTTCTGATAAATAAGTTTATACTGGTACAATTAGTTGAAATTAATTAGAATGACATTTCAATTCGGTTAAAAAAACACCACACTATACTCGGGAGATTTTATGACAGTAGCAAGCGCACGACATATACTTGTAGACAGTGAAGCACAATGCTTAGACTTAAAAACAAAAATTGAGCAAGGCGAAGACTTTGCTGAACTAGCAAAAGCACATTCTAATTGTCCTTCAGGTCAGGATGGCGGTGCTCTTGGTGAGTTTGGCCCTGGTATGATGGTTCCAGAGTTTGATAAAGTTGTGTTTTCTGCGCCAATTAATCAAGTACAAGGCCCTGTGCAAACTCAATTTGGTTATCATTTACTTGAAGTTACTAGCCGTTCAGAATAAATTTAACTGTACTGTAAGTAACATTTGATAAAAGCCGCTTATGCGGCTTTTTTATGGAGTAATTATGCAATTAATTGGTTCTGTACCTTCACCTTACGTGCGCCGCATTAGAATTTGGGCACAACAAAACAGCTGCAAACTAGAGCTTGTAAGTCTCGATATATTTTCTGAGCAAGATCGCCCTACTATGGCCAGTAAAAATCCAGCTCGAAAAATCCCAATACTGGTAGATGGCGACTTAACTCTTAGTGACTCTAATTCTATATTGCGTTATTTACTTGAAAAAACAGGTCAGCCAAAACTAACGTGGCCTCAAGAGCACTTACTTACGACTATAAATGCCTGTAACGATTCGTTAGTAGAAATGGTGTTGTGTAAACGTTCTGGATTTGACACCAAAAGCGATAAATTATTTTTTAATCTGCAAAACGAACGTATTGAACAAACATTAAGCTTTTTAAATACCCATTTAAGCGATGAAGAATTTAAAAGCTGTGAATACCTCAACATCAGTTTATACTGCCTGCTTGATTGGATTTGCTTTCGCGAATTAGCTGACTTTAGTCAGCATTCAGCGCTTGTTGCTTTTCATAAGCAATATGACGAGCGCCAAGCAGCAATAGACACCAATCCTCGTCACTAATTTAAAAGGGTAAACACATGAGCGATATCGAAATTGAATCACAACTAGTTAACTTCGTAGAAAAAGTACGTGTTAGCGAAGTAATTTGGGCACTTGGTGCAGAAGATAATGGCTTTGTAGTGTGCGATTCTAACCAATTTGACGAAACTGACGTACTACTGCTTTGGGAAAGTGAAGCAGCAGCTAAAGCACAGTGTAAAGAAGAGTGGAAAGATTACAGCCCAGTAGAAATCAACCTTGATGAATTTTTAGATGCATGGGTTGAAGACTTAAATGAAGATAACGCACTTGTTGGTATCAATTGGAATGACGACCAAGTGTGTGCAGAAATTGAACCTACAGGTTTAGCTCGCGCATTGAGTGAATAATACTTTATACGCTTTACTCTAAAAGCGGATAAAACCCGACTAGCATCTACTGCTAGTTGGGTATAAAATAAAACACATCATTATTTTCAAGGTATTACGTTGAAAACCCATCTTGGTCGCCGGCCCTTTTCAGCCATGGAACTGCACACTCTTTATAATGGATATATATACGGTGATTTTAAAGTTGCACGAGAGCAACCAAAACACTGGCATTTTTGGCTCCCTTTAATTGCATATTATAGTGGTGCTTATAGCGATGAGATTGGTTATTTAACGCTTGACGATCTGTCCCTTGAAAAAAACGTCTTATGCTTTAATTTTCATACCCACGGTAAAATAAAACCTCGCTTAGTTCCTATACATCAAGCACTTATAAATGCTGGATTTAATGAATATATAACGTTCATCAAATCGCAAAACCAACACCGATTAATGTTCGACTTACCGGCTAAAACTGGCAGGTACAGTGAGAAAGTCCGCATTTGGTTTTCAGGCGAAGGTGAGCGAGCCGGTTATCTGCAAAAATGTGATATACCAAACGTAGATCAACTCGGTATGAAAACAGCAATAAGCAGTCTTCGTCTTAACTTTGAGCAACAAGTGCGTATATACGCCCTACAAGCTAACTCTAAAGACGCTTTTAATTACTTGATGGGTTTTAACGAGTATCCACACGATGTGTTTAGCGATACCCACTTATTAAATACCGTTGTCCAACAAATACGTATTATTAACTCACACCTGCATTGGCAGCGTTTTATAACGCGCGAAAGCCACTGACAAACTTTGTTACTATTTCCCCTTAAAGTCACCGTTATAATCAATTACTCTATTTAAAAAAACTGTTAGGATATCTAACCCCCTAATTATATGAGCATAAAAAAGCCTATTTAGGGTAGTTTCTAACAACAACAATCTAGGGATCACTATGTTTCTTAAAAGCCTCTTAACAGTGAGCGTTGCTTTAGCAATGGGTGCTGCAAACGCTAACGAATTCGTTATTGAAAAACTCGCAAAACCAAGTTCACAACAGGTGTCGTTAACACTCGACCCGAGCCAAGATACATTCACAGGGATGACTGAGATTTCCCTAGAAGTACTAAAACCAACAAAATACATTGAGTTAAATGGCGTAGCTTACGCTGTTAAAATGGCGCAACTGCTTGGTGATGAAAACTGTGATTTAAACAATGAAATGCTTAAAACAGGTAAAGTAAAATTTAGCTGTGATGAGCAAATTCAACCAGGTAAATACACACTTAAAGTTGATTTTTCAGCGCCATATAACCGTCAAAGTGTTGGTTTATACAAAACATTAGACCAAGGCACTCCTTACTTATTTACTCAATTTGAAATGAGTGATGCACGCCGTGCATTTCCTGTTTTTGACGAGCCAAGTTACAAAATTCCATTTCAGTTAACGATTACTGCGCCTACATCACAAAAAGTATATTCAAATACGCCAGAGTTAAAAACAACAGTTAATGGCGATATGACCACACACTTTTTTGATAAAACACCGCCAATCCCTTCATACCTAGTAGCGATGGCTGTTGGCCCGTTTGAAGAATTAGAAATTAAAGGCATGCCAATTCCTGGTCGTGTAATTACCCCTCAAGGTAAAATTCACTTAGCCCAATACGCAAAAGAAAATATGCCAAAAGTACTGGGCGCACTTGAAGCGTATTTTGGTATCCCTTACGTTTACAAAAAATTAGACTCAGTAGCGGTACCAGAGTTTCCATTTGGCGCAATGGAAAACTCAGGCTTAGTGACCTACAGAGAAGATATTTTATTGGTTGATTTAGCTGCCGCAACACGCAGTAAAAAACAACGTAATGTATCAATTATTGCTCACGAACTTGCTCACCAATGGTACGGTAACTTAGTAACCATGAAATGGTGGAACGACTTATGGTTAAACGAAGCGTTTGCTAGCTGGATGGCTGCAAAAATTACTAAGCAGCTTAACCCTGAGTTTGAATCGCACTTAGACCTGCCACAAAACAACGTAATGGCACTTGATGCACGCCTAAGCACCAAGCCTATTCGTAAGCCAATTAAAACCGAAGCCGACATTATGGACGGTTTAGGTCTTGCTTACAGTAAAGGCAGCTCAGTACTTGCTATGGTTGAAAACTGGATTGGCGAAGATGCATTCCAAAAAGGTATTCAAAGCTACTTAAAAGAGTTTTCATATAAAAATGCTGAAGCGGCAGATTTGTGGGAAGCACTTGGTAAAGCATCAAATAAAGACGTAGCGAGTGTTTTAAAATCGTTTATTGAACAGTCTTCTTTCCCACTAGTTAAAGTAACTCAACAAGGCAGCAAAGTAACTATTTCACAAAGCCGCTTTGTAAATGCAGGCGTTGATGCGCCAGAACAGTTATGGAATGTACCGGTTGCAATTAAATATGGTGCTGGCGATAAAGTAAAAACAGCAAATGTATTACTTAATAAACAAAGCCAAACACTAGACTTAGACTTTGAGCCAGAATGGATTTATCCAGATCAGGGTGCACTAGGCTACTACCGCTGGGTAATGGATGACGCACAATTTAGCGCACTTGTTAAAAAGGCGCCAAGCGTACTGAGTGACCGTGAACGCTTAGCGTTGTTATCGGCTACTGATGCACTACTTGACGCTGGTGTTATATCTGCTGCTAAGTTAATGCAAACACTTGAAGTGTTCGTAAGCGATAGCCATCCTCGCGTAGCAAATACCGCACTAGGTTACTTAGTATCGCAACAACGTACTTTTAAAGACGATAGCAATAAAGACCTATGGCCTGAATTTATTCGTAATGCAGTAACGCCTGCAGCTAAAAAATATGGTTTAGAAGCTAAAGCGGGAGAAGACGGAGCTATTGCACAACTTCGTGCGGCCGTTGTATCACGCTTAGGTTTTGATGGTGAAGATCAAAACGTAATCAGTAAAGCGAAAGAACAAACACAAGTTTATTTAAATGATCCACAAAAAGTAGACCCTTACTTAGCCGGTACGTACTTAACTCTTGCTGCTTTTCATGGTGACAAAGCGCTGCTTGATCAATTCATGACAACGTTTAAAACAACGAAAGATCCACAAGTACGCACTAACATGCTTGCTGCAATGGGCTTTTTTGGCAAACCTGAATTACAAAAAGCGGTATTAGCTTATAGCTTAACGGATGAAGTAACTGCCTCTGACATGCGTACTATTTTGTCAGGTCAAAGTTATACAGATGAGCGCCAAGCGTTATTTATTGACTGGGTTTACAGTAACTACGATAAAGTAACAGCAAGCTTACCGCCTTTCTTTATTCCTAACTTGCCGTACTTTACAACGGCGAGTTGTAATGCAGAAAGCTTAGCTAAAACAAAGACCTTTTTTAACGAAAAAGTAGCCGATGTAGCCGGTTACGCTCGTACATTAAGTAAGCTTGAAGAAAGCACAAACGATTGTATCGCGCTTAAAACACGTGAACTTGAATCGGTTAATAGCTTCTTAAAAAGTAAGTAACCCTTAGGTTTATTAAGCTATAAAAACACAAAAGCCGCTGAATATAAATTCAGCGGCTTTTTACGTTTATGTTTTATTAGTTACCAATAATCATAGTTAGCTTGGCTATAAAGTCTTTTGCTGCTTGCTCAGAGTTTATTTTAAATGCCACACCGTAGTGAATAGGCTGAGTACTTTTAAAAATACGTGTAGGAAAGCGTGTCATCTCGCTGCTATGAAAGTAGCCTTGCGCACGCGTTACGCCATCAATATCACTAAAGTCATCGCTAAACACCTCAAATGCTGGGCGAATTACTATTTTACCCTTACCGCTTTCGCTGTGGGTATAAAATGCTTCTTTAGAGTTTACTAACATGTACTCTGCAATATTTTTAATCTTAAAATTACTTCTACACTGTAATTTAATGAGCTGTTCTGTCAGCTCGTCTGCACTATAAGCCACGTGTAATCCCTATTAGTTAATTTGCGTATTAGATTAACGCATACACACAATAAAATCTGAATTTATTTGTCTGCTTTACTGCGTTATATCACATACAAAAGCGAGTTTTTCATTGTTGTAACTCATTCTTGTTATATTTGTTTCGCAGTAGGTGCTTAAATTAAGCCATTGCGATACTTCATCACTTCCATCAAGTTTACGCTGATAAACGCGGTTTTTAATAGCATAAGCGATAGTTTCATCATCTTTCAAAATAAAATCTTGAACTTGAGCAGGTAACCTTAGTAGGTCTTCAACTTGTTTATCCTGTGGATTAAAACTCGCTAAAATATGTTGCTCGTTTTTAGTGTAACTAAATAAAAATGCAGCCGTAGAGTTGTTATAAATAAGCGTTCGGCCAATATTGCTGGCAGCTATTTTTCCCTTCGCTTGTGCAACAGAAGTATATTGAAGAGTGTGAGGCTTTCCTAAAATAAACATCACTAAATCATTTTGAACGCCCCAAGCATGGTACCCAACAGGTTCAATCCAATCAAAAATACGACTTGGCGCATCTTCGCTTTTGAGTGGGTATTGCCACAGTTTTTGCTTACCATCTGCCTCTACAACAATCGCTGATACTGCATCACCACTTGGCATAATCGTTGGTGAATATTCGCTTACGGGAGAGTTACTGATATTAATAACTTTTTTTGATGTTAAATCGTAATAAGCAATATCGGTTTGGCTTTGCTCACCTGCAGTCACCTCATGAGTAAAGTATAAACCTGTACTTGTTAAGTGCGGTTGGTTGTTATAACTGTTTTTATCACTCACTATATTAACTTGTACCCCATAAGGCGTATTTAAATCAGCAAGTAATACTTGGCTTTTTGGCATGCTAGCCTGCGCCATAATTGGGCTAAGCGCTGCTATAGAAAATATCCCAAGTAATGGTTTAATAAGTTTCATGCTTTCTCTCGTTTTAATTTTAAGCACCTCATGATAACGTTATTTGCTGATGACGTCACTTGAGCTAAGTCAGTCAACTCTTAAGATACCCAAACGGCTTAAAATAATGTTAAGTTTAGTCTGGTTATAAAACCTGGTCCTAAAAAAGAGAATTAACATGTCAGCTAAAAATCCTATTATTGCGATTACGGGTTCGTCTGGTGCGGGTACAACCACCACAACCAATGCAATTAAACATATTTTCCGTAGCCTTAATATTGAAGCGGCTTTTATCGAAGGAGATAGCTTTCATCGTTACACTCGCCCTGAAATGGATAAAAAAGTACGTGAAGCACAACAAGAAAATAAACACATTAGTTACTTTGGCCGAGAAGCAAATGACTTTGGTGCTTTAGAAGCGTTGTTTGAAAACTATAGTGAAACAGGCCAAGGTAAGTTACGCCGATACTTACACACCTTTGATGAAGCCGTCCCATACAATCAATTACCGGGTACATTTACTCCTTGGCAAGACCTTGATAGCAATACTGATATTTTGTTTTATGAAGGGTTACACGGTGGTGTAGTTGATCAAGATGTAGACGTGGCAAAGCATGTCGATTTATTAATAGGCATGGTTCCAATTATTAACCTTGAGTGGATTCAAAAATTAATACGCGATACATCCGAACGAGGCCATTCTCGCGAAGCGGTTATGGGCTCTATTGTGCGCAGTATGGATGACTATATAAATCATATTACCCCGCAGTTTTCTCGTACCCATATTAATTTTCAGCGGGTGCCTACTGTTGATACCTCAAATCCATTTAGCGCCAAAGATATTCCATCTCTTGATGAAAGCTTTGTAGTTATTCGCTTTAGGGGTATTGATGATGTTGATTTTCCTTATTATTTACGCATGATCGAAGGCAGTTTTATGTCTCGTATTAATACGCTTGTAGTACCAGGCGGCAAAATGGGCTTGGCTATGGAGCTTGTGCTTACCCCATTAATTAAAGATATTATTTTGAAAAAGCGTGCACTGGAAAACCTAGCACCACTCGATTTACCTATTTGATTACCGACTCTTTTTTGTTAAAGCTAACTCACGTACACTGCTGATTTTGCTCAAGGTGAGATCAGCATGTCACAACAATTAAAAATTATTGTCGGTTCTAAAAATCCTGTAAAAATAAATGCCGCTAAACATATTTTTACTATGTATTTTCCAGAATGTATCATTGACTGTGAAGGTGTGAATGCTCCCTCAGGCGTGCCCGATCAGCCTATTGGCGAAGACGAAACACGTATTGGCGCGCAAAACCGTGTTAATTATTGCAAAAAGCACCACCAAGCTCACTATTACGTTGCAATGGAAGGCGGTGCAGAGCAATTTAGCTATGGTGCAGCAACCTTTGCTTACGTTGTTATTGATAATGCCTTAAATCAAGTTGTAGGGCGTAGCAGCAACCTTCCTCTACCCCAAGTACTTTATAATGCATTACTTAAAGGTGAAGAACTTGGCGATGTAATGGACAAAGCATTTAATACCACCAACGTTAAACAAAAAGGTGGCGCTATTGGTCTACTTACCAACAATCATGCCACGCGCGAAAGTACCTATACACAAGCACTCACTTTAGCTATGGCGCCTTTTTTACACCCTGAGCTATACGGCCAAACAAATTAATTTAGGAAGTTTAATGAAGTACAACTATGTATTGTTTGATGCAGACGAAACCTTATTTAGGTTTGATATTTTAGCGGGCATGACTCGCATGTTTAAAGCTTACAACGTAGATTTTAGCCAAGACGATTATATTCATTATCAAAAAACCAATAAGCAGCTGTGGGTTGATTATCAAAATGGCACTATTAGCGCAGATTACTTACAAGTGACACGCTTTAATGAGTGGGCTTCAAAACTTAATGTGCCAGCAAAAGAGCTAAACGATGCTTTTTTAGATTCTATGGCGCAAATTTGCGAGCCATTACCTGGTGCTATTGAGCTTTTAAATAAACTTAAGCCAAATGCTAGATTAGGTATTATTACTAACGGATTTGCCCGCTTACAAACCGTACGCCTTGAGCATACTGGCTTAAAAGATATGTTTGAATGGTTAGTTATATCTGAACTTGTAGGTATAGCAAAACCGAATAAAGCGATTTTCGAGCACACATTTGAGCTAATGGGTAACCCAGATAAAAGCGAGATACTTATGGTAGGTGATACTGCTGCAAGTGACATACTTGGCGGCAACAATGCAGGTATTGATACTTGTTGGTTACAACACCCTGGTGAACAATTAGCCGACGGAATAAAGCCAACCTATACAGTAGCTAGTTTAAATCAGTTACAAGCTCTTTTAGAGTTATAATAAAGTATAGAGCTATTAAATTTCACGCAAAAAAAATGACGCTAATTAGCGTCATTTTTTATAACTGTTTTTCGAGCTGCTCTTTTACTGCTTTTAGGCTGGAGCTAACTCAAGACCGGGTGCAGGCATCGTCACAGGCGTTTCAAATGTTGCCCACTCCCATGCTGACTCTGTAGCCATAATTTTACGAAGTAATTTATTATTTAAATCATGACCCGATTTAAATGCAGTTACTTTACCTAAAAGATTATGGCCTGTCATAAACATGTCACCAACACAGTCTAATATCTTGTGCTTAACAAACTCGTCGCTATAACGTAAACCGTTAGGATTTAAAACTTTGAACTCATCAAGTACCACAGCACTATCCATGCTACCACCTAGCGCTAGGTTGTTTGCATGCATGTATTCAATATCTTTCATAAATCCAAAAGTACGCGCACGGCTAATTTCTTCAATAAAGCTTTGCGTTGTTATATCCAACCCAATACGTTGGCGACTTTCATTGATAGCTGGGTGGTTAAATGCAATCTCAAAGTCGATATGAAAACCATCATATGGTTCAACTTCAGCCCACTTATCACCTTCTTCAATGCGTACTTTTTCTTTAATACGGACAAAGCGTTTAGCAACGTTTTGCTCTTCAATTCCGCCTTTTTGTAACAGATATATGAATGGTAATGCACTACCATCCATAATCGGCACTTCTGAGCTATCTAATTCTACAATTAGATTATCAATTCCCATTGCAGCAACGGCTGCAATAAGATGCTCAGTAGTCGATAAGCGAACACCATCTTTGTTAATTAAACAGGTACACAACTGCGTATCACCAACGGCTTCAGGTGTTGTTTCAAAATCAACAACCGGATCAAGGTCGACACGACGAAATACAATCCCAGTATTTGCGCTCGCAGGTCGGAGAGTTATTGTGACCTTCTCACCTTTATGAAGTCCAATTCCTATGGCTTTGACTACTTCTGCAATCGTACGCTGTTTAATCATAGGTATGCTCACTTTTAAATCAGTTACAGTTATATGGCGGATTTTAACATAAATCCTTTTGCCTTTCAATATTTGTACATATTTCAAACAAAAGTATTATTAAATGTTAATCAGCCTGCTTACGTAAAAAAGCGGGGATATCAAAATAATCACCACCTTCTGATTTATCCGCTTTTTTACTGTTTTGTGCTGAAGAGCTTGATGCACTGCTTGAACTAGTTGTAGGCGCTTTTTCTTTGCTTTGCGTTTGCGCTTTAGCAGTGTTTTCTTCAGTGTTTGTATCTTGGCTTGCAAAGCTTGGTACGTACATACTGCTCGTTTGGTTTGATGTGCTTGCAACATCAGAACCTGATGCTTTTTTAAAGCCGTTATCAACAATACCAAACTGTGGACGACGATCGCCGCCTAAGCCAGTTGCAACAACCGTTACACGTAGCTCATCAGTCATTTCTGGGTCGATTACCGCACCAACAACAACCGTTGCGTTTTCTGACGCAAGTGCTTTAACGTGATTACCAACAATTTCAAATTCTTCAATCGCAATGTCCATACCTGCGGTGATATTAACTAAGATACCTTTAGCACCTGTTAAATCAACGTCTTCTAGTAGTGGGCTTGAGATAGCCGCTTCTGCTGCTTCTTGTGCACGATCAGGACCTGACGCAGACGCCGTTCCCATCATTGCAGTACCCATTGCAGACATTACAGTTCTAACATCGGCGAAATCCACGTTAATTAAACCAGAACGTGTAATTAGCTCTGCTATACCTTGTACCGCACCAAATAATACGTCATTAGCTTTAGCGAAGGCATCTAGAAGTGTAGTCCCTTTTCCTAAAACTTTAAGCAATTTATTGTTCGGAATTGTAATAAGTGAATCTACAATTTCTGACAATTCGTTAATACCTTGTTCAGCGGCTGCTGCACGTTTTTTACCTTCAAAATCAAAAGGACGTGTTACAACTGCAACGGTTAAAATACCGAGTTCTTTAGCAATTTTAGCAACTACCGGTGCTGCGCCAGTACCTGTACCGCCGCCCATACCGGCTGCAATAAATACCATATCGGCGCCTTCAAGGCTGGCACGAATTGTATCTGCATCTTCTTCAGCCGACTTACGGCCTACTTCAGGGTTTGCGCCCGCACCCAACCCAGAGGTTATTTGCGTGCCTAGCTGAACTGTAATATCGGCAGCAGAGTTACGTAATGCTTGCGCATCCGTATTAGCGGCTATAAAACGCACGCCTTCTATTTGTTGTTTAACCATGTGCTCAACAGCGTTACCGCCACCACCGCCCACGCCGATTACTTTTATTACAGCTTCTTCGCTGTGTTGTTCCATTATATCAAACATGTTTACTCTCCGACTTGAGTCTTAAAACTCGCCTTGGAACCATTTAGTAATGCGGTTCCACCAATTATTGTTATCCTCTGCTTTCGACTTTTGTGCATTCATCGATTGCATGGTACGCCCGTATTGTAACAAACCAACAGCGGTTGCGTACGAAGGATCATCTACATAGTCTGTCAAACCAACCATCCCGATTGGCTTGCCTATTCTTACTGGCATTTGGAAGATGTCTTCTGCCACTTCCATCGCGCCAGTCATTTTAGCAGTTCCGCCTGTAATAACGAGACCTGCCGCAATTTGGTCTTCTAAGCCTGAACGACGAATTTCTTCCATCGCAAGCTCAAATAATTCTCTAAAACGAGGCTCTACCACCTCAGATAATGTATGGCGCGACATTAACCTTGCTGGTCGTCCGCCTACGCTTGGTACTTCAATTGTGTCTTCGCTACTTGCCATTTGGCTACTAGCACATGCGTATTGTACTTTGAGTGACTCGGCATGTGATATAGGTGTGCGAAATATTTTTGCAATATCACCAGTAACTTGGTTACCCGCCACTGGAATAACCGCAGAGTGACGAAGTGCGCCATTAATATAAATGGTGATATCCATAGTGCCGCCACCAATATCAAGTACTGCAACACCTAGCTCTTTTTCGTCATCTGTTAGTACAGAATAACATGACGCTAATGCAGTAAAGATAAGTTGATCGACTTCAAGACCACAGCGCTCAACGCATTTCTCGATATTTTTTGCCATATCGTTTGAGCACGTAATAATGTGTGCACGCGCTTCCATACGAACACCACTCATACCAAGTGGATTTTTAATGCCCTCTTGCATGTCGATACTGTATTCTTGCGGCAATGCATGCAGCATTTTACGCTCTGCCGAAATAGGCACAGAACGCGCAATATGAATTACATTTTCAATGTCTTCGTCAGTGACTTCAGTGTTATTAATTGCCACCACGCCACTTTCATTTTGACACTGTATATGTTTGCCAGAAATACCCAAATACACAGAGCTAATACGACAATCAGCCATTAACTCGGCTTCGTCTATTGCTCGGCGAATAGACTCAGACACTAAGTTTAAATCGTTAACGCCGCCTTTATCCATACCATGAGATACTTGGCTGCCCACACCAACAATGCTGAGCTTGTTATCTGCGGTGATTTCACCTACCGTGGCAACCACTTTCGAGGTGCCAACGTCTAACCCTATTACTAGGTTTCTTTCTGCTGACTTAGTCATGCCTTACTCTTATTTTGTAATTGTTCTTCTTGCACTGGCTTAAAGCTGACTGCAAGGCCGGTATCATACCGTAAATCTATTGTATCTACTTGTGCATCTGCACGTTGTTCCATTCGTGGATAAACGTCTATAAAACGTTGTACACGCTTGGCTTTATCTTTACGTCCTAAATTTAAACGTATTTCGTTATCTAACCATAGTTGCCACGAAAAGCGCTCCGACAAAGCCAAACTTGTTAACGTTAAGCCGTTAACTTTTAGCATTTCATCAAATTGCTTAAAAGCAATCCACGCTTCTTCTTCGCTGCCTTCTGGGCCGTATAACTGCGGTAAGTCATCATCTAACTTATCGCTGCTGGCTTGAAATGCTTGACCACTTTGGTTGAGCAATAAGTCGCTATTCCAATGTGCTACTACTTCATGTTCAACAACATATACTTGTATAGTATCAGGCCATTGTTTACGTACCGAAGCGGTAGCAACCCAGGGTAAGTCTTGAACTAGCTGTTGCACATGCTTAACATCGAGTTCAAAAAAACTACTTAAATCGGCTTTTTTAATCGCTTTTATAATTGCCGTTTCATCTGTGTATTTAGGCTGCCCTTGCACTGTAAGGTGCTTAATTTGAGCATCTTTGTTTTCAACTAACCAATCCGATACACCTGTTGTAATTTGCACTAAGCCAATTACAACTATCAGAAAAAAGCTCACACCAAAAATCAGAGACCAATTAAGTTTCAGTTTGATTTCCTGAGCTTTTTCTAAAAGGGGATGCATATTAAAGCGTTTGCTCTAAAATGCGAACAACTAATTGTTCAAAAGTTGCCCCATTCGCTTTTGCCGCCATTGGCACTAACGACTTTTCAGTCATGCCTGGTACTGTATTTACTTCAAGCAGGTAAAAGTTACCTTGCTCGTCTTGCATCGCATCAACACGGCCCCAACCACTTGCGCCCACTAAATCAAATGCATCTAGCGATATAGCTTGTAAGTACTTAGTATCTTGCTCTGATAAATCTGCAGGGCAATGATACTGCGTTGTATTTGATTGATACTTAGCTTGGTAATCGTAAAAACCATTAGGTGTCGTCATCTCAATGACTGGTTGTACTTCATCGCCAAGCACTGTAACTGTGAATTCACGTCCCGTGATCCACTGCTCTACAAGCACTTGATTATCAAACTTAAATGCATTAGCTAGTGCGTCTTCAAGTTCTTGTGCTGTACTTGCTTGCGCCATACCTATGCTTGAGCCTTCGTGCGATGGCTTAACCATTACCTTTTTAAACTCACCCATAATAGCTGCAGCATCAAAGCCTTTTTTAGCGTCAACTACGGTATAAGGTGCAGTGCTTAAACCCGCTGATTTGAATAAGTGCTTACAACGTACTTTATCCATAGCAAGTGCTGAACCCAGTACATTACTGCCCGTGTAAGGCAGGTTCATAAATTCAAGCGCACCTTGTACAGTTCCGTCTTCGCCACCACGACCATGCAAAGCAATAAAAACGCGCTCTACATTTAATTCTTTTAACTCCCACAAAGAACGACTTTGCGGGTCAAATGCAATTGCATCAATGCCACTATTTTGCAGCGCATTTAAAACAGCCTGACCAGATCGTAAAGACACTTCACGTTCTGCTGAGTTACCACCTAGCAGTACCGCTACTTTACCAAATTGTGTGTTTACCTGAGTCATACTTCACCTTGCTTAAGTTTTTCTATCGACATACCCGTCGCAGCTAATGTTTTAACTAACTGACCTATATTACCAGCGCCTTGGGTTAATACTAAATCATTATTTTGTAAATTTGCGGCCAAAACGCCTGCAAGCTCTGCATTTGTTGCTACATGCAGCGGCTCCTTGCCACGTTGACGAAGGCTACGGCATAAGCTTTTGCTGTCTGCGCCCACAATAGGATCTTCACCAGCGCTATACACATCAAGCAGTAGCAACTGATCTACATCAGCAAGTACTTTTACAAAATCTTCGTATAAGTCGCGTGTGCGAGAAAACCTATGAGGTTGATATACCATTACTAAACGCTTATCAGGCCAACCTTCACGTACTGCTGCAATTGTTGCTGCAACTTCTGAAGGATGATGCCCGTAATCATCAACTAACATCACATTGCCACGCTCGTTTTCAAATTCACCATAGTGTTGAAAACGACGACCAATACCTTCAAACTTCTGCAGCGCTTCTAAAATTGCATGATTCGCAATGTTTTGATCTTTTGCCACAGCAATTGCAGCGGTTGCATTAAGTGCGTTATGTCTACCTGGCATATTCAACGTGGCAGTTAAACACTCACCTTGCTTGTTAGTTACTGTAAATGTGCATGTATTAGCTGATTGGCTAAAATCGCTCATGCGGTAATCAGCATCCTTCGATTCACCATACGTGATAACTGGGCGACCAAAACGCGGAATAAGCTCAGCAGCAACTTCAGAGTCAATACATACAACGGCTAAACCATAAAACGGCAAGTTATGAATAAAATCCACATATGTGTCTTTCATCTTTTCAAGACTGCCACCGTAAGTATCCATGTGATCTTCTTCGATATTTGTGATCACCGAGACCATTGGCTGTAAGTGTAAAAACGACGCGTCGCTTTCATCAGCTTCTGCAATTAAGAAATCACTTTTGCCTACTTTTGCGTTACTACCTGCGCTATTTAACAAGCCACCAATAATAAAGGTTGGATCAAGCCCTGCTTGTCCATAAATACTCGCAATTAAGCTTGTTGTCGTTGTTTTACCATGCGTACCCGCAATTGCTATACCGTGGCGAAAACGCATTAATTCAGCCAACATTTCTGCGCGGCGAACAACAGGAACTCTTGCGGCTTTAGCTGCAATAATTTCAGGGTTTGTTTCATCAATCGCACTTGAAACAACCACTACATTGGCATCTTTCACGTTATTTTCATGATGGCCTATAAATACTTCTGCACCGGCTTTAATTAAACGATCTGTCATAGCGCTGTGGGCAATGTCAGAACCTGTAATACGGTAGCCTTCAAAAGCGAGTACTTCAGCAATACCGCCCATACCTGCTCCACCAATACCAATAAAGTGGATGGTTTCTATTCGGCGCATTGCGGGGCGTGTGTGTTTTTCTTGTACTGACGTTTCTTTCACTTATTTTCTCTTATTTGTTACTTGCTCACAGTGCGTTGCTACGCTTGCTGTGGCATCTAAAATGGCTTGTTTTTTTGCATTTGTAGCCATTTCAGTAATTAATGAAGGTTGGGCTAAATACGGGCTTAATAGTTCAACAATTGATTGTTTATTAAACTGCCCTTGTGGCATTAATAATGCGCCATTAGCCATCACTAAATATTGTGCGTTCGCTGTTTGATGGTCATCCACAGCATGTGGAAACGGAACAAAAACGGCCATTTTACCTGCCGCTGCAATTTCGCTAACAGTTAACGCACCAGCACGGCAAACAACAATGTCAGCCCAGCTATACGCTGCGTCCATATCATCAATAAATTCAGCTATTTTTGCATTACTGCCTGTAAAAGCATGCATTTTATAAGCGGCTTCTACGGTAGTTAAATGACCCTTACCTGTTTGATGCCATACACTTATTGGAGCTGTATTATTTAGTACTTTAAATGCTTCTGGTAATGTTTGATTAAGCACTTGCGCGCCAAGCGAGCCGCCCACTACTAAAATATTAATAGGGCTTGATACATCGCGTTTGGCTATATTCATAACGCTTTGGCGAACTGGGTTACCTACTAGCTCGGCTTGACCCTGTGCAAAAGCACTTGGAAATGCAGCTAATACTCGTGTAGCCACCTTAGCTAGCAGTTTATTGCTCATACCCGCTACAGCGTTTTGCTCGTGAATAACCAGCGGGATACCTAAACTTTTTGCGGCAATTCCCGTTGGCCCCGTAACATAACCGCCCATTGCAAGTACTACATCAGGACGCTGTTCTTTCAATACCTTACGCGCCTGCAATACTGCATTAATTACCATGAATGGGGCTTTAATAAGACGCTTTAATCCGTTACCACGAACACCTTTAACGTTAATAAAATCAATATCTATATTGTGCTTAGGTACAACGCTCGCTTCCATTCGATCTGGTGTGCCGATCCAGCTAACTTGCCAGCCCTGCTGTTTTAAATAATCGGCCACTGCAATACCGGGAAAAATGTGTCCGCCAGTTCCACCAGCCACTACTACTAATTTTTTACTCATCGCTTACCTCCGCGTGAGGTGGCTTGTTTGGTTGCCATTTTGGTTTCAAAATCTACGCGTAATAAAATACCCGTGGCAATCGTCATAATTAATAAGCTTGAGCCGCCATAAGAAATAAACGGCAGGGTTAAACCCTTCGTCGGTAAAATACCCGCACTCGCACCTACATTCACCATGGTTTGAAATGCAAACCAAATACCAATGGCAAATGAAAAGTAGCCTTCGTATTCCTTGCCGCACTTAAGCGCTTGTTGGCCTATTAATAAGGCCCTAAATACTAAAGTAGCTAATACCGTTAAAATACTTACAACGCCTATTAAGCCAAGTTCTTCACCTATAACGGCAAAAATAAAATCGTTATGTGCTTCAGGTAAATATTGTAGCTTTTGTACACTGTTACCCAAGCCTTGACCAAACCAACCACCCTGGCTATATGCCATTAGCGATTGCACCAACTGATAACCCTTGCCAAAAGGATCATCCCAAGGGTCTAAAAAGCCAACAACACGTGCCATACGATATGGTTCAACAATAATAAGTAATACAACCAGACCCACGCCCGTTAAAATAAGTACAAAAAACTGCCATAACTTAGCACCAGCTAAAAACAATAAACCAACCGTTGTTACAAACATAACAACCACTGTGCCTAAATCTGGCTGCAGCAGAATAAGCAGTGCATACACTGCAAATACAGCAATTGGCTTTGCAAAGCCTTTAATATTTTCTTGTACTTCTTCGCGTTTTCTTACCAAATAACCCGCAATATAACTAAAAAAGTACAACTTAGCGGCCTCAGCCACCTGAAAACCAACAGGTCCAATAGGTATCCATCGTTTAGCGCCGTTTACTTCGCGCCCAATAATCAATACCGCTATTAATAGCACCATACCTAGTATTAATAGATAAGGGTTTGATCGTTTCCACCACTCCATTGGCACACAAACGCTTATCCAAAAAAGCACAAACGCCATTGCCAAAAACATGCTGTGGCGAATGGTAATATGGTACGGGTCATCAAATAACCGCTCTGCGGTAGGCATTGATGCGCTGGTCACCATGATAAAACCAACACCAATGAGCATTATTACGCAGTACAATAGCGGTACATCGTATAACTGCGCCGAAGGCTTAGGTGTTAATGCGTCTCTTATATCGGCAAAAGCAATCATAACGCCTCTGCCATTACACACTGAACAAAGTCATCACCGCGTTGCATATAATTGTTATACATATCAATGCTGGCACATGCGGGTGCTAATAAAACAATATTGCCTGCACTACTAAGTACTTTGGCCAAAGTAACGGCTTCTTCCATATTGTTAGTTAAATAACTCTTATTGGTAATCGCAGCTAAGTCACTTGCATCTTTACCAAAACAAATTAATGCTTTTACATGCTGTTCTATGTAAGGTTTAAGCGCATTTAAATCAGCGCCTTTGGCATCGCCACCAGCAATAACAATCAGATTTTCACCGTCACTAGCTAAACTATCTATTGCAGCAATGGTCGCTCCAACATTAGTTGCCTTTGAATCGTTAAAATACTTTACACCGTTAAGCTCAGCTACAAATTGGCAGCGATGAGCCAACCCATTAAATTGACCTAATGCATTTTTATATTGCTCTTTGCTTACTTCAAACGGACTTAAGAGCGACATTACTGCAAGCGTATTTAAATAATTGTGCTTACCCACTACCGCAAGTGTATCAACAGGTAAAAAGGCATCGCCTTTAACCATAAAGTGAGTTTCGCCATTGTGCTGCGCTAAATGGTAATCACCTTGTTGAGCACCAAAGCTAATTAGAGGAGCCATACCACGCTCAACAGGATGTGTTTGACTATCGTCTGCATTGACAACAATAAGCTCTGCAAAATTATAAATACTTAGCTTTGAGTCTATATAAGCTTGGTAACTGTCGTAGCGGTCAAGATGATCTTCAGACACATTTAATACCGTTGCACTTACTGGTTTTAAACTCGTTGTGGTATCTAACTGAAAACTCGATAACTCAAGCACATACACATCAAAATCATCATTGAGTAAATCAAGTACCGCTGTGCCAATATTCCCACCCAAAGCAACTTTATGGCCGGCTTCTTTTAACACTTCATAAGCGAGCGTAACCACGGTTGATTTACCGTTAGAGCCCGTTACTGCAACAACAGGTTTTGTATTAATGCGTGCAAATAACTCAACGTCGCCAATCACTTCAACACCTGCGTTAATTACATCTGCAACAGCTGGTATTTTTAAGCTAAGCCCAGGGCTTATAATAATCATATCGCTTGAACAAAGCTCTGCGTCATCCAACTTACCGAAGTGGGTATCTAGAGTTGGCGCGTGCTCTTTTAACCAATCAATCCCCGGCGGGGTTACTCGGCTATCAACGACCTTTGGTGTGAGGCCATGAGATAATAGAAAACGCACAATGCCCAGACCGGTTACACCGAGTCCGAGCACTGTTATTTGTTTGTTTTTTATCTCGTTTAAATACTGCATTTATCGAATCTTTAAAGTAGCTAAGCCAGCAAGCACTAGCACAACAGAAATAATCCAAAAGCGCACAATAACGCGAGGCTCTGGCCAACCTTTTAATTCATAATGATGATGAATCGGCGCCATTCTAAAAATGCGTTGTCCGCGTAATTTATACGACCCCACTTGTAATATTACCGATAGCGCTTCCATTACAAATACACCGCCCATAATAATAAGCAGTAACTCTTGGCGTACTAAAACAGCAATAATACCTAATGCGCCACCAAGTGCTAATGAACCCACATCGCCCATAAATACTTGTGCTGGGTAAGTGTTAAACCATAAAAAGCCAAGCCCTGCGCCCACAATGGCAGTACATACAACCACAAGCTCACTCGCCAGCGGTAAATGTGGAATATGTAAGTAAGCCGAAAAGTTAATATTACCTGTTAAGTAAGCAATAATTGCCAATGCCGAAGCCACTAAAATAATTGGCACAATCGCCAAGCCATCTAAACCATCGGTCAGGTTTACCGCGTTTGATGTACCTACTATGGCAAAATACGTAAGCACGATATAAAACAAACCTAATTGCGGTAATACGTCTTTAAAAAATGGAACAACAAGTGATGTTTCAGATGCTTGTGCACTGGTAAAATACAAAGCAGTAGCTACAACTAATGCAATGACCGACTGCCAAAAGTACTTCCACTTAGCAATTAAGCCTTTTGGATCTTTACGAATAACTTTACGGTAATCATCAACAAAGCCAACAATACCTAATGAGCCAATTACAAATAGTGTTGCCCATACGTATTTATTTGATAAATCGGCCCAAAGTAGCGTGCTGGTAAAAATAGCCGCTAAAATAAGTAAGCCACCCATAGTCGGCGTACCCGACTTAGATAAATGCGATTGCGGACCGTCGTCTCGAACTGTTTGGCCTATTTGCATACGTTGCAAACCACGAATTAACTTAGGTCCTAAATAAAGAGACATAATTAGCGCAGTTAAAATACCTAAAATGGCACGTAGCGTTAAATACGAAAAAACATGAAAACCACTAAAATACTGTGTTAAATACTCTGCCAGCCAAACTAACATTATGATACTCCATTGATGGCTTGTTGCTGGCCATTAACTAAATCGGTTACTAATAATTCCATGCGAGAACTGCGCGATCCTTTCACTACTATTGTTGTTTTAGTATTCACTTTATTAATACTTTCTTGAATTTTTTGCTGCATCTGTTCGCGGCTCGAAAAGTGGCGATTAGGTAGTTCAAACACATCACTTGCGTATTTACTTAATACACCTAATGTAAATAACTCATCAATCCCTTGCTCAAGTGCATACTCGCCAACTTCTTGATGGTACTTACGTGCATCTTCACCAAGCTCACCCATGTCTCCAAGCGCTAAAATGCGATGACCTTGCATATCACTTAACAAGTCAATCGCAGCCTTTACAGACTTAACATTGGCATTATAGGTATCATCAACCACGGTGAGTAAATCAGACACTTCAATTAAATTAACGCGCCCTTTTACATCAGCCATTGTGGCAAGTGCATTGGCTATTTCTTCAAGGGTTACATTAAATTCACTGGTCAGTGCAGCAGCGATAAGTGCATTACTAATATTGTGCTTACCAGGTAGTGCCAAAGTAACAGGTACTTGCTTGTTTTTAGTGCAAAGCGTAAAGCTTGCACGCGCATTGGCATCAAGCGTGATGTTCTCTGCCCAAATATCTAGTTTTTCAGTTGTAGAAAAACGTTTAACATTACGCCCTTCAAGCTTATCTAACCAATATTGGCTAAATTCACTATCGCAGTTAACAATCGCAACGCCATCATCTTTAAGGCCATCAAAAATCTCACCTTTAGCTTTTGCGACGCCCATTAAACTACCAAAACCTTCTAAGTGGGCTGCTGCAACATTACATACAACGGCTACATCTGGTTTTGTCATTGCAGTGGTGTAAGCAATTTCACCTAAGTGATTTGCACCCAGTTCAATAACCGCAAAACGATGTTGAGGCTCTAAGCGCAATAACGTAAGTGGGACGCCAATATCGTTATTAAAATTACCTTTAGTAGCTAATACATCACCGTGAACCGACAAAATTGCCGCACACATTTCTTTTACGGTGGTTTTGCCTACACTCCCTGTAATTGCAATTGTTTTAGGCGCCACTTGGGCCATAACAGCGGTGCCAATTGCACCTAGTGCAATACGTGTATCGCTTACTATAAATTGTGGAATATCTACATCAACTTTGTGCTGAACAATAACGCCAATAGCGCCTTTTTGTTTAGCCTCAGCTATAAATTTATGCCCATCAAAATTTGGCCCTTTCAGTGCTAAAAACACTTCGCCATCGCACACTGTACGAGTATCAGTATTTATATTAATCACGTGTTGATTATCACCTTGATAATCGGTTGTTAGCACATTAGCTAACCAATCAAAATCCATTGGGATCATTGTGTTATCCCTCTTACTGCTTTTTTTAGTTGTTCTTGTACATAGCGGCGATCGCAAAAGTCGATTCGCTTATCGCCTATAATTTGATTATCTTCGTGGCCTTTACCTGCAATCAAAATAACCTCATCAGCTGTAGCGTTTTCTATAGCAAAACGAATTGCAGTTGCTCTATCAGCCTCTAAATGTGCGTTTTGAGGATGGGTTAAACCGCCAGCTACATCTGCAATAATGTCATCAGGGTTTTCTGAGCGAGGGTTATCACTGGTAATAATAACTTTATTAGCGTTTTGCTCTGCAGCTTGCGCCATCAATGCACGCTTTCCTTTGTCTCTGTCACCACCGCAACCAAATACACAACTTACACCACCTGGCACATGCAGCTGCAATGCTTGTAATGCAAGTGCAAGTGCATCGGGTGTATGCGCGTAATCAACAACACACGTCGGCATGCCTGCTTGGCTAAATGCTTGCATTCGCCCAGCTACTGGCTGTAACTGCGCACAACCTGAAACTAATTGCTCAAGCGGATAACCAAGCCCTAGTAATGTAGCGATCGCGGCCGTTAAGTTATATAAATTAAATTCGCCAAACAGAGGCGATTTAATCGACATATCACCCCAACTAGTCGATAACTGCGCCGAAATACCTTCACTTGAATATTCAACATTAGAAAAATAAACGTACTGAGCATTCTTAGGGGCTAAGTTTTTGCGGCCATAACAGATTAGGTTATTAAAATCATACTTTTCAAGCCATTGCTCAGCTTGAGAATCATCTTGATTAAGCACTACAACTTGCGGCTCAAAATCACGGAAAAGCATTAGTTTCGCATCACCGTAACTTGCCATATCACCATGGTAATCTAAGTGATCGCGCGAAAGATTAGTAAACACAGCCGCTTTAAACGCGCATTTAGCAACACGCTGCTGCACTAATCCATGAGATGACACTTCCATGGCTACCAGCTTTTTATGCTGCGAATTTAAATCGCTCAAAATATGCTGTAAATCAACCGTTGAAGGTGTGGTATTAATCAGTGGAATTAAGTTATCAGGATGACCATAACCTAAAGTGCCAATAATAGCCGAATCAGTACTGCAAAATTGCGCTAAGTGGGCAATCATTGCTGTGGTTGTCGATTTACCGTTTGTACCTGTCACACCAATTAAATCAAGAGCCTGACTTGGCTGGCTATAAAAGCGACTTGCTAATTCTGGAAGCTTTTTATCAAGCTCCGAAACTAAATATAGTGGCTCAAAACTTGTTTCAAATTCACATAATCTGTCAGCAATAATAGCTGTTGCGCCATTTTCAATTGCTTTATTAATAAATTGACCGCCATCAAGTGCATGGCCTTTAATAGCAACAAATACATCACCTGGCGTTACTTCACGGCTATCAAGGCGTAAATGTTTTACCAGTTGCGAGGGCGCATCTATTTCGATGTATTTTAAAATATCCTTTAAATCACGCATCGTTATCTTTACCTTGTACGTACGCAACCTCTTCCTTGTCAGGCGCTACGTTTAATATTCTTAATGCGTTAGAGATGATTTCTGCAAATGCAGGGCCAGCGGTGGCACCTCCATAGTACACATCACCACCTGGTTCATTAATCATAACTACCACGGCTAAACGAGGATTACTTGCCGGCGCTACACCTGCAAAATAACCTACATATTCATCACCATAACCACCTGCTACGGCTTTTTTAGATGTACCTGTTTTACCAGCAGCACGATACCCATCAACTTTTATGTTGCGAGCAGTACCGTCTTTTTCAAATACACTTTCCATCATGTGCACTACGGCTTCTACGTCTTTTTGTTTAAAAATACGTTCGCCTTCAGGTATATTATCTTGCTTTAAAATAGTCAGAGGTCGGTTAACTCCACCAGCACCTAACATGGTATAAAAGCGCGCCATTTGCGCAGTGCTTACCGAAATTGCATAACCAAATGATAAAGTGGCAATTTCAAAGTCAGACCAACGACGATTTGGATAAAACAAACCGCTGCTTTCGCCTACCATTCCAGTACCAGTATCACTGCCAAAGCCTACTTTTTGGTATAAGCCAACAAGGTAATCTTTAGGCACTAACTGGGTAACCTTCGCAACTCCCATGTTTGAGGAGTACTTTAGTATTTCGCGTAGTGTTAGTTCGCCGTGATTACGAGTATCTCTAACTAAACTACCACCTAAACGCATCCAACCTGGGTAGGTATCAATCGTGTCACCAGCTTGAACAGCGCCATAGTCTAGCCCAGCCAAAATGGCTAGAGGCTTAATGGTTGAGCCTGGTTCAAACAAATCTGTAATTGCGCGGTTACGACGCTTATGAGGTGCAGCATCGCTTAAGTTATTTGGATTAAATGAAGGGCTATTTACCATTGCCAGTACTTCGCCGGTTTTAACATCAACTACCATAGCTGAGCCCGATGTGGCTTTATAAGTCAGTACAGCTGATTTTACGGCCTTGTACGCAATGGCTTGAATTCGTTGATCAATACTTAGTTCTATACTTTCTGGCTCTACACGTTCACGCTCGTCAAGTACTTCTACCTCACGCCCTTGTGCGTCTTTACGAATAGTACGGCGGCCTTCCTCGCCCGTTAAAGCGTTTTCGTATAGCTTTTCAATGCCTTCAATGCCTTTGCCATCGATATTGGTAAAACCAATAACATGCGCGGTAACTTCACCTGCAGGGTAGTAACGTTTAGATTCATCTAGTAAATGGATACCAGGGAGGCGTAAATCACCAATATAATTTGCTACAGCAGGAGTAACTTGGCGCTTTAAATACACAAAGCGACGCGAAGGATCGTTTAAAAGTCGAGAATTAATCTTTTTAGGATCAATACGCAGCACATCTGCAAGCTCGCGCCAACGTAAATCGTTTTTATAATAAAGTGCAGTACGCTTATCAAGCTCAACAGTGTTTTCAGTTAAAGATAAGTGATCTTCGCCACTTTTACGTGCTTGTTTGATTACTTTAGAAACAAGCGATTTATGTAATGCTTTAGGATCAGCATATACACTTACCACAGGCACACTTACCGCTAATTCTTTACCATTGCGGTCAAAAATCATTCCGCGTTGCACATGCAGTTTTTCAACACGTACCGTACGTTTATCACTTTCTGAACGTGCTTTATCAGGTTCTATCACTTGTAAATAAGCAGCGCGAGATACGAGTGTTACAAACACCATAAACACAACTGTACACACCAGCATAAAGCGCCATGTGATTAAATTAGTGACTGGTTTTTTGCCTCTATTTCTCATTGTACTATTATTACCTGCTCATCTTGACTCGTAGGTCGTTTCATTTTTAATTGTGATATAGCAACTTCTTCAATGCGTGCATGTTGCGAATAAAATTCTTCTTCAACAAGTAAGTAGCGCCACTCTAAATCGAGTTCATCACGTTCTTGTAATAATTGATCTTGCTTTATAAGTTGCCCACGAGCTAAATGTGTTGTTTGCACAACAGCTAAACTAGAAGCGAATATCACAACCAACAAGGCCGAGGTTAGCTTGTTAGCACCTAGGCCTTTTAATATTTCAAAGAATAAATTGGGTTGACGATAGCTCGCTTTTTTACTCATCCCAACCTCTGTGCAATCCTAAGTACAGAACTACGAGAACGTGGATTACGTTCTACTTCAACAGTACTAGGCTTAATAGCCTTACCCACTGCTTTTAACGTCAGGTTTTTATTTATTTGCGCATCAGTTAAAGGCAGACCTCTGGGTAACACTTCTCCCCTACTCTGTTTTCTAATAAACTGTTTTACAATACGATCCTCTAGTGAGTGAAACGAAATCACCACTAAACGTCCGCCAGGCTTTAGCACTTTAACTGCAGACTGTAGCGCTGTTTGAATCTCTTCAAGCTCGCTATTGATATAAATACGAATCGCCTGAAAAGTACGTGTTGCAGGGTGCTTAAACTTATCTTTTACCGGTACTGCTTCATCAACAAGGTCAGCAAGTTGCTTGGTTGTTGTGATTGGCGTGTGCTCACGAACTTCGAGTACTTTGTGTGCAATGCGTTTACCAAACTTTTCTTCGCCCAGTTTTTTTATTACGTGGGTAATATCATCTAACTCGGCTTCTGCTAACCACTGTGCAGCACTGCGACCTGTTGTTGGGTCCATGCGCATATCAAGTGGCCCATCTTTCATGAAACTAAAACCACGCGCAGCGTCATCAAGTTGTGGCGACGAGACACCAATGTCTAATAAAATGCCATCCACTTTACCAATGAGATCGTTCTGCTCTGCTACTTCGTATAAATTTGAAAAACGAGTATGTGCAATCGCAAAACGTGGATCATCAGCAAATTTTTCGGCTGATTGTATCGCTTGTGGATCTTGGTCAATTGCTTGCAGGCGACCTTCATCACCTAGGCGTGCTAAAATTTGTCCAGAGTGGCCGCCACGTCCAAACGTACCATCCATGTATATACCGTCTGGCTTAATTGCGAGGGCATCGATGGTTTCGTCCATTAATACGGATACGTGTTCAAATTGCGCTGTCATTAGCTATTATTTGCCTTTTTTTGTGCTGTTAGAGTGTAAAATTATCTAAATCTTGGTTAGGTTCAAAATCGCCAAGCCTTTCAAGCTCAGTATCTTGCTGCATTTGCTCGTGCCAACGCGCCTCATCCCAAATTTCAAATTTATTCATCAAACCAACTAGCATGATTTTTTTGCCAAGTGATGCATGAGCCCTCAGTGACGGCGCAAGCAAAATTCGACCATTTTTATCAAGTTGATATTCAGTAGCATTCCCGAGCAACATACGCTGCATTCGACGGGCTCGTGGGTTCATATTGGAGATTTTAGCTAAACGGCTTTCTATTTCGAGCCACTCAGCCAGCGGATACAACCATAAACACGGCTCATTTAATGCGACGGTACAAATAACCGTTCCCTGATCTTCAGACAATAGAGATTCTCGGTACTTAGTCGGTACCGCAAAACGCCCCTTATCATCCAAACTCAGTGAACTCGCGCCACGAAACATAAAAAACCTACTTTAAAATTGTTTTATTCAACTTTTGTTTATTTTTATCCAGTGTGATCCACTAAAAACCACTTTTTACCACAGTGCTCCAGTTTAGGGCTTGACAAGCCATTTTGTCAAGTAAGCTGACCAGCTTTAGTAAGTCCCAAAGCTAGAAAAAATAAGGGCTCAAGCGAAGCGTTTGAATTACGTGGGAAAAAGTGGGATTGTGATGGAAAAAATATTTATTCTGTTTTTTATAACTTTTTGTTTACACGCTTTGCTTACTGAATAACCAATGAATATTTACAACTTTTTAAGCATTTTTACTCTCTTTGTAAAATTTACCTAATCGTGTAGTAATAGTTACTGTTTGCTTTAAATTACTAAATATAAAAAAGCTACATATGCACAGTAAAAGCAATAAATTCAACAGGTTAAAATAAATAACAGTTTTGGTTTAATCATTGCATCATCTGAATCACTATTTAAATTTTTTAACTTATTAAGGATTGATTATGGCTACTGCAACAAATACGAAACCAAACACAACTTCAGATGTTAAGCCTGACGTTAAACTAACAAATACTGAGTCTCCTCTTACAGAAAAAGCAACATCAGCGGCGCACGATGCGGTAGATGCACTTTCTAGCAAAGCTGCAACAGCTGAAAGCAGTGTGCGTAAAGGAGCTTCTAGCTCAGCAGATGCATTAAGCGAAAAACAACTTATTGCACGTGAAAAGTTAAGTGAATGTACAGCTAAAACCCGTGCATTTGCTTCTGAAAATCCATTAGCAACCGCGGGTATTGCTTTTGCTGCGGGTATGCTGATTACATCACTATTTCGTCGTAAGTAATCAGTGATGAATAACCCACAAACAAGCGCAGCCAAGGATGGTGAAGCGCAAAACCAAACTACTGAGCAGCAGAGCCAAAAGGACGATTGGCAAGATCATATTGCAAAGCTTTTAGAGTACTCTAAGCAGCTCAAGGACGATTACCAAACTCAAGGAAAGATCACCCATCAGCTTGCTAAAGCTGAATGGCGGTTATCGCTTAGATCGCTTGCATTGATCACTATATTTTTAGGCTGTTTTGCCAGTGGTTTGGTTTTGTTGTGGGCAGGATTTCTAGGTGCTGTTGGATACGGTGTATACGATGTTTTTGGGTCAGTATGGCTGAGTATTGCAACAGCTGCTTTGCTGCAAGTTGCTTGTTTAGCATGGCTTTGGAAAAATACAGTTTACCTAAGCAATAAAATTGGCTTTAGTAAAACGCTCAAAAGCTTAAAACAACTGTTTAACTTATAAGGAAATTATCATGTTAGTTAACTACTTAATCAAAGCACCTAATGAAAACGTTGATGCTCTTAGTAAGCAAATGGACACGCGCAGTGAGTTAAAACGCCAACATCATGCAGCGTTTCAATATAGACTAAAGCGTTTTGCCGCAACTAAAGTGGGACTAACAAGTGCCTTTTTAGCCGGCGCAGCTGTACAAGCAGGGAAAGGCGAAACCAGCTTGGTAAGAAAATACGGCTGGCTTGTTAGGCTATTTGCTTAAACGTTAAACATTTCTACCGTGATCAGATAAGTAATCAACACTTGGGCCATTTGGCACAACTTGTGTTGGATTGATCATTGTATGGCTAAAATAGTAATGACGTTTAATATGATAAAAATCAACTGTCTGTGCTACACCCTTAACCTGATATAGCTCTCTAAGGTATCCGCTCAGTGCAGGATAGCTTTCAATTGTGCGTAAATTACATTTAAAGTGGCCAACATACACACTATCAAACCGAATGAGCGTGGTGAATAATCGCCAATCAGCCTCTGTGAGGTTATCCCCTGTTAAATACCGCTGTTTGCTCAGTATCCCCTCTACTGTATCGAGTGCTTTAAATACATCGTTAAACGCCTCTTCATACGCATCTTGAGTTGTAGCAAAGCCCGTACGATAAACACCATTATTTATATTTGGATAAATCAGTGTATTTAATTCGTCAATTTTTGGTTGCAGTGCCTCAGGATAGTAATCATCGTTATTACCTGTTAATTCATTAAACGCACTATTGAACATACGTATAATATCGGCAGACTCATTACTAACAATTTTATTGAGCTTTTTATCCCACAATACGGGAACCGTTACTCGCCCAGAATACTCAGGGTTATTTTTTGTATACACTTGATGTAAGTAATTACTATTAAATAATGCATCGCCAGTACTATGATTTTTCGTATCAAACTCCCAACCACTATTAAGCATGTCAGGGCTAACAACCGACACCGTAATTAAATCTTGCAGCCCTTTTAACGCTCTAAATATAAGCGTTCGATGCGCCCAAGGACACGCAAGTGACACATATAAATGATACCTGTTCGCTTGAGCTTTAAAACCGGCCTCGCCCGTTATTCCAGCGCTACCATCTGCAGTGATCCAGTGACGTAACTGCGCTGTTTCGCGTTCAAACTTACCGTTACTTGAATCGGTGTCGTACCATTTATCTTGCCATTGGCCGTTAACTAATAATCCCATAAAACTCTCCTAAAAATACCGTTAAATTTTGCCAAACTCGCCGTTTTGATAATCACGCACTGCTTGCTGTACTTCTGCTTGCGTCGTCATTACAAACGGCCCCATATGAGCAATCGGTTGATTAAGTGGATCGCCTGCTAAAACCAAAACACCAGCGCCGTGCTCAGAGCTAATATTGATGTCACTGCCTGGTTCCAAAATAAGTAACTTGCCCGCTGGTATTGTTTGATTGTCGATCGTAATTAGTGAGCCGCTATGAATATAAAGCATTACTTTTTGTTGGCTAAGAGGCTCTAAATAGATGTTTTTACCAGCGGGTAATGTAATATCAGCGAGCGCCGCATTAGCCGCTAAACTTTGCAGAGCGCTTGTAAGCGTTTCACTTTCGAACTGCCACGATCCCGCAAGTGATTTTAACGTCACACCTTGCGTATTTGTAAAACTCGGAGCTGGGTTTTTAGTAGTATCTTGATAACGTGAATCACGCATTTTTTCTGCGCTTGGCATGTTGATCCAAATTTGAAAGCCATGCAGTCCATCTACAGCATCCGCGAGTGGCATTTCACTGTGCATGACGCCGCGCCCTGTACTCATCCATTGCACATCGCCTGCTTTAATTGCTTCTCTGTTACCCATTTGGTCACGATGTTCAAAGCCACCTTTTAGAATATAAGTAAACGTTTCAATACCTCGGTGCGGATGCTCAGGAAAGCCTCCCATATAATCTTTTTTGTCGTCTGACTTAAGTTCATCAATCATTAAAAAGGGATCTAAATATTTACCATCAAACCCTGGTATGCGGCTAATGCTTACGCCGTCGCCATCTTGAGTTGCATAAGCTGTAAGTATTTTTGATATTTTCATTTTTTAATTCACTCTAAAGAATAAGTTTATGAGGCTATTAAATCATTCATTAAACAAAACAACTATGTCTTTAAATCGACCTTAACATTCCAAAAAATAGAACTATAATGATTCATTGGTTACATTTTCAACCTTATAATTACTATGGTTATTTGGAGTGAATTTGGCTACAATTGTTATTGCAAAATACAAAACTAAGGAATGGTTATTTTTACTTATTCTCTCAAACATCAGCTTTATCGTTTACTTATATTGCTAAGTATTCCGGGCACCGCTGTAATTATTTTTACACTGCTGCTTGAACGCGATCACTCTATTGAGCAAAGTGAAAAAAAAGTAGAAAATATTGCTAAGCAATTAATTTTACAGCAAAAGCATTTAGTCGATGATATTGACCGTTTAGCACGTTATTTGGCTAAAGAGGAAAGTAAGAAAGAAAATCTAGCAACGACCTGCCCTAATTATTTTAATCAATTTAGATCTATTTACGCACATGTTGCCAATATCGGGATTATAGATCCAAATGGCATTGTTATATGTACAACAAGCGGGTTAGCCAAAACAATTAATATTGCCGATCGGGCGTATTTCCAAAACGCCTTAAAAAGTAACCAATTGTCGGTAGGTTATTTTCAGCACGACCGAAGCCTGCAAAAAACACTCTTAATTTTGCGTTACCTATTATTAATAAAAAAAATGTAATTCAGGGGGTTGTAGTTATCGTTGTTGCGCTTGACTGGTGGAACAATGCTTTTAATGACATTGAACTTCCGCCAGGCTCTATTGCTGCAATTGCTGATTCTAACGGAAAAATTTTAGCGCGTTATCCACCTACAACGGCCGCGCTTGGCGATAATATTGCACAGACTTTATTAGCAACTGATTCTTCGATTGATAATGAGGCATCAACAAAAATAAAATCCATTGAAGGTGAAGCCCGAATGCTTCACCACTCTGTTATTTACAGCGATCCAAGTAATAACAGCTTAAATATACATATTGCACTTCCTGTCACACATGCTTTAAAGCAAATAAATAATAATTTTTTTATAGCGATTGGTGTGTTTATTTTATCGCTGCTGATACTGTCTTTAATTGCACGTAAACTACTTAAAACCAGCATTATTGACCCAATTAATAATCTAACAAATGCAACAAACGTATTGGCTAAGGGCGAGATGCCCGCACAAAAAATACAACCCAATAATCCAGAGCTAAATACTCTCTATCAGCGTTTTAAATCAATGGCGCAAACTCGGTTAACAGCTGAAGCTAATTTAAAAAACAAGCATGATGAGCTTACTAGCTTGCTTAATACTCTGCCCGATAGTTACGTTAGAATTAACATCCATGGCGATATTCTCAACATAACAGGACAGTTTAAGCCTCAAGTAAATCCTAACAGCACTGTAGTACCTCATTTATCATCAATACTTTCACACAGCAATGTTCAGCTTTTGTTATCGCAGTTATCTAAACTTGATGTTTCGAGCAATTTAGAATTCACACTCGAAAAATCAGATCCTAAACGCAGCTTTGAAGCACGTATTAGCGCAATGCAAAGTAAAAATGAATACGTTGTTGTGCTACGAGATATAACACAACGAAAAGTAAATGAAGAAGCACTCCACCTTGCCTCACTAGTGTATAACAACAGTAGTGAAGGCATGGCAATCACCGATCCAACGGGCATTATATTTGATGTAAATCCTGCGTTTTGTAAAACGACTTTATATAGTAAAGAAGAAGTTATTGGCCGGTCCTCTTCAATTCTTTCATCAGGAAAACATGATAAGAATTTTTACAATAAAATGTGGTCTGAATTACAGCAAACAGGCCGCTGGCAAGGCGAGGTTATTAACCGTAAAAAAAATGGGCAGCTTTACTCTGAGTGGCTCACAATCGATACTATTTATGACACAAACAACGCACCTATTCGTCGTATCGCGATATTCACAGACCTCACAGAAAAAAAACAAGCTGATGAAACCATTTGGCGACAAGCTCATTTTGATCACCTAACTGACTTACCAAATCGTTTAGAGTTAAAGGAGCGATTAAATCAACGATTTTCAAATGTTGTTACTCCAGATAATCAATTGGTTGTCATGCTTTTAGATATTGATCACTTTAAAGATATTAATGACACATTAGGCCATCACTATGGCGATAACTTATTAAAACTCGTATCTCAGCGTATAGTCCAGTCGGCAAAAAACGCTGAGTTTGTGGCACGAATTGGGGGAGATGAGTTTGTTATTGTATTTAGTCACATTAAAAGTACGCGCCATATTAATCAAATTGCGAGTAATATTTTACTTAGTCTATCGTCAGCTTTGCATCTTGAAAACGAAGAGTTATTTATTAGTGCAAGCATAGGCATTGCTTGCGCTCCTAATGATGGTGAAAATACTGAACAGCTTTTAAAGGCAGCCGATCAGGCTATGTATAAAGCAAAAAGTAATGGTCGCAACTGTTTTGAGTTTTTCTCTGCTGACATGCGCGAATATGCACACGCGCGCATGGTGCTATTAAAAGACTTACGAAGTGCCATAGAACTTGAACAGTTTGAGTTATTTTATCAGCCCATAGTTGCTTTAAATGATTTACATATTCATAAAGCTGAAGCGCTTATTCGTTGGCAACATCCCGAAAAAGGCCTAATTAGCCCTATCGCATTTATCCCACTTGCTGAAGAAACCAGGCAAATAAATGCAATTGGTCAATTTGTATTTGCCCAAGCTTTGCAAACACTTAACGATATAAAAACACTAACCGATGATACTTTTCAAATAAGTGTAAACGTATCGCCAGTGCAATTATCCACGCCAGAGAGTGGCATAGATGAATGGTACGATATGCTAAAAGCAGCAAAACTACCTGCTTCGTCAATTGTCGCAGAAATAACTGAAGGCTTAATGGTTAATCCTGAAGCACTTACGCAAAGACGCCTAAAAGAAATAGTAAAATCAGGAATGCAGCTTGCTCTTGATGATTTTGGTACCGGGTATTCGTCGCTCGCTTACTTACAAGAAATGGACACCGACTATTTAAAAATAGATAAACGTTTTGTTGATAATATTCAAATAGGCAGCCAAGAACTTGCATTGTGTGAAGCCATCATTGTTATGGCGCATCAGTTGGGCTTAAAAGTAATCGCCGAAGGAATTGAAACTAAATTACAAATGCAGCTACTGCTTGAAGCAGGATGTGATTACGGTCAAGGTTATTTATTTTCAAGACCTTTAAATAAAAGCAGTTTTATGGCACTTCTGGCTGATAAAAAAGTAGCTTTGTTAAAATAAATAGACAAAAAATCACTGTTACGCAATAAATAATGCGTCTGCGCGGTCAAGTTAAGCAATCAGATATAAAGTAGTAACAGGATTTAAAAATGGCAAAAGCAACATTAGAGCAATGGCGAATGTTTAAAGCGGTTGTGGATCATGGCGGGTTTGCAGGCGCAAGCGCAGCTGTACATAAAAGTCAGTCAACCGTGCACCATGCGGTGCAAAAACTTGAAGCCGCCTTGCAAATTAAGTTGCTTGAAGTAAAAGGTCGTAAAGCATTTTTAACCGATAGCGGTAAGCTAATTTTACGCAGAGCCGAGTTTTTAATTGAAGAAGCGACTAAAATAGAATCGGTAGCAAGTACACTAAGCGAAGGCGTGGAAAGCACGCTAAAAATAGCTGTTGATGAAGTTTTTCCACACGCTATTTTATATCAAGCACTTGCTAAAACGAGTGAGCTTTACCCTCTTTTAAAAATTGATTTAGTAGAAAGCGTGCTAACCGGTGCAAACGAATTATTACATAACTCAGTGGTTGATTTAGCTATTTCGTCAATTCCTATCTATGGAATTAGTTGCAGTACGTTATGTGATATAGAGTTTATAGCGGTTGCGCATAAAGACCATGTATTACACCAACATACTGAACAACTCAACTTTCGTGATTTAAAGCTACATAGACAAATAGTAGTGCGCGACTCAGCAACCCACACCAGTCACAATGAAGGCTGGCTAGGTGCAGATATGCGCTGGACAGTAAGCCACTTACGTAACTCTATTGATATGGTTAGTCAAAATTTAGGTTACGCTTGGCTGCCAAAAACACAAATTGCACATTTAATTGAAGATAAAACCCTCATTGCACTTAATTTAGACCAAGGTACAACCCGTACTCTTAATTTATATTTAATGTGCAACGACAACGACAGGCTTGGTCCTGCAGCACAAGAGTTTAAAGAGCAAATTACTGCACTTACTAATTTAACTAATTAATAGCTATTCATTTTTTACATCGAGGTGATCTGCTACATAGGCGCCTCGCTGCCCACGCTCTTTAGCCGGCCCTACAGTGCTATCTTTACCTGTTTGCTGCTCAGTAGCTGCATTAATTACAGCACCTAATGTGATTATATAAGCGCTAATATACAACCACATCAACATGATCACTACACCACCTAGTGAGCCATAAGTTTCGTTGTAACTAGAAAAACGCGATACATAAAATGAAAAACCTATAGATGCCAAAATCCACAGCACGGTAGCAATAGACGACCCCATTGTGATCCAACGCCATTTAGCCGGTTTACGATGTGGGGCATAACGATATAAAAGTACCAATGCAAAATTAAAGGTAAAAGCCAATAATGGCCAAGAAATGAGTTTAATTAATAAATCTATACTTTCTTTTAGTCCCACTAAATTAAGTACAATAGGTAAAATACCAATAATTAATAGCGCAAAAATTGCGACTACAATCGCTCCTACCGAAAATAAAAAACGCACTAGTTGAGCCTGAAAAAATGAGCGTTTTTCATACTCACGATAACTAATATTACATGCAGTAATAAGTGCTTGGCTGCCCTTTGAGCTACTCCAAATAGTAAGTATGAGCGTACCAATTGCACTTAAGCTCAAGCTTGCACTTGATGTTTTAGCAAGGCTAGAAACCTGAGATAAAATTAGTTCGCTGGTGCTTGGTGGAAGCAAAGTAACTATTTTACTTAAGTGCTCACTAATATCTGTTGGGGATGAAAAGTACGCATACACCGATACCATCGCCGCAATGGCTGGAAAAATAGCAAGTAACACATAAAATGCCACACCGGCAGCCACTATAGATAAGTTATCTTCACTCATTTGCTTAAAAATACGTTTAACAATATCCCACCAACCTATAAAAGGGATATGTGCAGGCTGCTCTGCTTGCTGTCCTCGTTTAGCTTCTTTCATTCTAAACCTCAATATTTGTATTACGTTACTACAGCAAAATATTTGCCAAGTTATAAGTGTTTGGTACCAAACTTGCTAATATTTATCTATAAATGACTCTAACACGGAAGATAAGCCATGCTCAGCACCCTAAAAAGCAGTGTAGCGCTAAATAATACAACACCAATAACTGACGTGATCAAAGTTGATACACTTTCGTGGAATTTCTTTTATGAGCAAGGCGTGCAATTACTTCACGTAACAGCGCAAATATTACCCACTCTTTTACTCGGCATAATGCTTTTAGTACTCAGTTACTTAATTTCAGGGCCACTTTCTAGATTACTAATCAAACCCATTGACTATATGACTGAGAGCAAGCTTGTTCACCTAGTCATAAGGCGCAGCATAAGCACCCTAATAATTTTATTTGGGGTGTATTTATTTTTACGTTTAGCAGGGCTTACTCAGTTTGCTGTTGCTATTATGAGTGGGACTGGGTTGATAGGTTTAATACTCGGCTTTGCTTTTAGAGACATAGCAGAGAACTTTATTGCCAGTTTATTACTGAGCGTACAAAGACCTTTTAAAATTGACGATGTAATTGAAGTGGATGGCCGATTAGGTATTGTTAAAAAAGTAACAGCAAGAGCAACCACACTTGTTGATTACGATGGCAATCATATTCAAATACCCAATGCGACTGTATATAAAAATACCATTAAAAACCTGACTGCCAATCCAAAAATGCGCGGCAAAGTAGAAATTGGTATTGGCTACGATAACGATATACGCAGCGCACAAACCCTCGCCCTATATATTGCCAATCAACAAAATGCGGTACTTAGCGACCCACCTGCGCAAGTTTTAATAAAAAATTTAGGCTCATCTACTATTAACTTCGTTTTGTATTTTTGGGTTAATAGCGAGCAGCACAGTCCATTAAAAGTAGCCTCCCAGCTTATGCGCGAATTAGTCAATGAGTTCACAAAACAAAACATCAGCATGCCTGATGACGCACGAGAGAGAATTATACTCACAGCCCCTAATGAAAATGCTTCTAGCTTAGAGGAAAAACAACCATCGCAAATACAAAGCGAAAAAAGTGAAACTGTTGAGCAAACTAAAACGCTTGATGATGTAAGTAGTGATACCGACGAAATACGTGAACAAGCAGAGCAATCTCGCGATCCAGAACAAGGGAAAAATATTATTTAATAATACTTAAATTTTATTAACTAAAATTTAAACACAAAAAAGCCCGCAGCGTTAACTGCGGGCTTTTTATTGAATGAGTGAGTCAGCCGTATAAGCCGGGTTTTGTCCTTTCCGAAGAAAGTGATAATCATTCGTCTAGGCCATAAATCGCTCTATGGCTCAAGCAACCTACCCGGTTCCAACGTGGGCCACGCCATAAGGAACCCTATTTGGTCTTGCTCCGAGTGGAGTTTACCTTGCAACCGACTATTACTAGCGGCCCGGTGCGCTCTTACCGCACCCTTTCACCCTTACCAATCCGAAGATTGGCGGTCTCCTCTCTGCTGCACTTGTCGTGGGCTCACGCCCCCCAGCCGTTAGCTGGCACTCTGCCCTATGGAGCCCGGACTTTCCTCCCCCTGATCATTTTCGTCACAGGCAGCGATCATCTTGGCTGACTCGGCGCGCAGTATACATGAGGCTAATACCAAGCGCAGTAAAATTTACTCTTTTTCTTCAATAATTGTTTTGTATAAAGCGTTTTTCTTCATTCCAAAGTATTCAGCAACAACGCCACAGGCTTTTTTCATTGGCATTTCGCTTTCAAGTAGCGTTAACATTTTTCGCGCTTCAGGCGGAACATCGTCTATTTGCTTTGGTTTGCCCGGAAGCATAAGCACTATTTCGCCGCGCTGCTTGGTAGGATCATCAGTTAAAAACTGTTTAAGCTCACTTACACTACCATTAAAAAATGTTTCAAAGGTTTTGGTTAGCTCTTTAGCAAACACAACTTGCTGCTCATCACCTAGGGCTAGTGCTAAATCATCAAGGCTTGCCATAATACGGTGCGTACTTTCGTACATTATGCTGGTAATGCCTGAGTTAACAGCTTCGATAAAAAAGTCTTGGCGAGCTTTGCTTTTAGCTGGCGTAAAACCAATAAACTGAAAGCGGTCGGTTGGTAAGCCTGAACAACATACGGCTGTAATTGCAGCACATGCACCTGGAACAGGTGTAACATGAGCGCCTTGTTCGCGACACAGATTTACAACAGCGTAGCCTGGATCACTAATTAGTGGTGTACCAGCGTCAGATACTAAAGCAATATTTAAACCTTGATTAAGTTGATCAATAATTTGTTGTGCTTTTTGCTTTTCGTTGTGGTCGTGTAATGCAAACGTTTTTGCCTTAATTCCAAAGTGGCTAAGTAGCTTGCCGGTATGGCGAGTGTCTTCAGCAGCTATTAAGTCAACTTGCGATAATGTCGCAATGGCACGGTGACTTAAGTCGTCATAATTGCCAATTGGGGTGGCAACAATGTAAAGAGTGCCAATTTTCTGTGAATTCTCCTCATTTAACATTGAGGTCTCCTGCGTCAGTCAGTAATATAAGCAAATCGCGTTAACGTATTGGGAAATCATTGTGCGACTTAAACTAGTTAGTCTATTAATTATATTGTCAGGGTTATCGGCGTGTAGCACAACCGAAAAACCAACTAAAAACAGCGATAACGTAAGTAACCGCACTAATGCACTGCAAAATCAGGCAACCAGTGCGCAATCTATCTATCAATTGGCGCAAAACCGCCAAGGTGCCGATAAAATACAGTTATTGTATAGCGCCCGTGATGCAGCAATTAGTGAGCAAAACTGGCCTTTATTAGAGATAATTGGGAATGAGCTTGAATTAACCGCAAGTGTTGATCAAATCCAGAACCGCCTTTATATTGCATTTGCACAAAAACAACAGAATAAAAATGATCAGGCTTTGGTTATTTTACAGTCGCTAGACGGACAACTGACTCAACCTGAGCATTTTGCTTGGCATCAGTTTTTAACGGCCAGCATTTACGCATCGCAAAATTTTCCTAAAAAAGCTGCACCCTACTTTTTTAGAGCCTCTGAGACAGCAACAAAAAATAATATAGAAATCCCTCAACTTAATCAAAATTTGTGGGATAACTTAAAGCAACTTTCTTCTTACGCGCTTGAACGCTTTAACCGTGGTTCGGTTATTCAGCAAGGATGGGCTAACCTAGCGTTATATCATCAAGTATATGCAAGTAGTGGCGTAGAGTTAGATCAAGCGATCAACAATTGGCGCAGACGCTATATTGGGCATCCGGCTTTTACTGTATTACCTGAACAAGATGAAATGCTTACTGAACTTGCTCCTATCAATATAGAGCGCTTAGTTGTACTGTTTCCACAATCGGGCCCTAACGAACGTTTAGGTGATGCCCTTAAAGCTGGCGTATTAGCTGCACTTGATACGCAAAATATCAACGACACTATTTTTATTGATGAAAACCTAAGTACAGAAGAAATTGCAGCGCAACTTGAAGAAATAAAGCCTGACTTTGTAATTGGTCCTCTACTTAAAGCAAATATTGATAAACTTGCCAATGCACAAACTCTTATTGATACTCCGGTACTGCATTTAAACACCTTTGATGGTGAGCGAATTTCGCTTCAGCATTATTACTTTGCACTAAACCCTGAGCACGAAGTACAACAAGCCTTAGAACACTTTTTAACTAAGGGCTATCAAAAACCTATGTTGCTTGCACCAAATAACGCAAATGGCCAACGCTTGGTTGATTACTTTAACTTACAGTGGCAACGCTATAGCGAAACCAAGCCGCAAATAGGTTTTTATAACGATAAAAAAGATATGCCTAATACAATTACCAGCTTGTTAGAAGTTGATAAATCAAAAGAGCGCATAAAAACGATTAAAGCACTATTTAAACAGGAAGTAGAAAACGAAACCCGTTCGCGTAGTGATATAGACGTTATTTATATTTTGGGTGATGCAATAGAAACACGCTTAATTAAACCTTACCTTGATGTTAACGTAAGTACATTTGCAGATCGTATTCCACTTTATGCCAGCTCTAAAAGTCATAGTAAACAAATTGACAGTACTGACAAAGGCGACTTAGACGGCCTATACTTCACTGAATTGCCGTGGATGCTCGATTCGCAAATTAAACAACATAACTTACGCCAGCAGTATGATTCGTTATGGCCAGAGCAAGTAGATATTAGCCAACGCTTATTTGCAATGGCGTACGATGCTGTATCAATATTACATGACATCAGGCAGTTAAGCGTAATGCCAGGCAATCAATATAGTGGTTTAAGCGGTAAGTTATCTGTTAATACCAGCGGCCATATAGAACGCACGCTCGACTGGGCTCAATATACAAACCGTCGCATTAAGCCTGTGCAATTAGAAACAAAACGCCCTGTACCATTGTTTATGCAATCAGCGGGTGACATACAAACTATCAATTAAATTTAATTAAGGGGGCGGCATGTCGTGGTTTAAAGAGCTGTGGCACAATAGTCGCGAAAAAGGCCAGTATTATGAGCTTGAAGCGCAAAAATACTTAGTTACTCAAGGGCTAACACCCATTGAACGTAACTATTACTGCCCCTTTGGTGAGCTTGATGTCATTATGAAAGAAGGCGATACCCTTGTATTCGTTGAGGTTAAGTTTCGCAAAAATAATGCTCGTGGCGGTGCCAACTATGCGCTTAGTCCACAAAAACAAGCTCGATTAAAACGTAGTATTTATCATTACTTAGCAGCTAAAAATTTAACTAACCAAGCTCTAAGAATTGATTATGTAGCCATTACAGGAGAAGCATCTCCTAATATTAATTGGCTTAAAAATGTATTTTAAACGCAAATACAAAGATAAATTATTGGTAGGCTATGCAAGACACAATTAAAGAAATTTTTACAGAAAGCATTCAAGTTCAAATCGCTGCAGGTGAAGTGCTACCTAGTGCTCTTGAGTCAGCTGCATTTACTATTGCACAAAGTCTGATCAACGGAAATAAACTCATTTGCTGCGGTACTGCAAATTGCCACATGCTCGCTCAGCATATGGCGGGTGTGTTGGTTAATCATTATGAAACCGAACGTCCCTGCTTACCTGCAATTGCTCTATCGCAAGAAAACGTTAATCTTGGGCAAAGTACTCAAGTAGACGATCACGATACATTTGCTCGCCAAGTCCGCGCTTTTGCCCAACAAGGTGATTTATTGCTTGTACTGGCTATAAACGGTAACGAAAAACATGTTATTTCTGCCGTTGAAGCTGCACTAACTAAAGATATGAAGGTCATAGTTATGGTTGGTGATGATGGTGGCGAGTTGGTAGGCCTACTTGGCCCTAACGATGTTGAAATTAGATCGCCATCTAAACGCCCTAGCCGCATTATCGAATCCCATTTAGTTAACTTACATTGTTTAAGCGAACTTGTTGATTTAACGCTTTTCCCTCAGGATGAAAATTATGTTTAAACGCTCTCTTATTGTTTTAGGTACTGTTGTATTACTGCAAGGCTGCGCAGCCGCTGTTGTTGCAGGTACAGCCAGTGCAGTAACTGCAGCGAACGACCGCCGTACTATTGGCTCTCAAATTGACGATAACAACATTGAAATAAAAGCCAGTATTGCACTTAGCGAAGTAGAACGTCTTGAAAAGTTTGCCAATATAAGCGCTGTAAGCGTTAACGGTATTGTTTTACTTGTTGGCCAAGTATCTAACGAAGAAATGAGAAACGAAGCGCAGCGCACCATTGAGGGCGTTTCAGGTATTCGTAAAATACATAACCAAATTCGTATTGGCTCAAATACTGGCATTACTACACAAACTCACGACTCTTGGCTAACTTCTAAAGTAAAAGCCCAGCTACTAACAGCAAAAGACATTAGCAGTAATAACATTAAAGTAGTGACAGAAAATGCTGAAGTTTTTTTAATGGGCTTAGTATCTGACTCTGAGTCAACTCAAGCTGTAAATATTGCCCGCAATGTTTCTGGCGTAGAGCGTGTAATTAAAGTATTTGAATACTTGTAAACACAAAATACAGACATAAAAAAACCGCTTATTCAGCGGTTTTTTTTGGCATTTACTTATTATTTAATAACGCGTAAATGAGAGCCTTTTTTCTTCTCAGGCTTTTCTGGTGGTGTTTCATCAATAAACTCAGCTGATGAATCAACACTTTCAAGCTCTGGCACAAAATCGTCTTCGTCCTCTAAAAACTCATCTGCGGTAAAGACTGTTCCTTCGCCATTTTCACGCGCGTATATTGCAAGCACAGCACCTAGAGGTACATACACTTGCATTGGCTGACCACCAAAGCGCGCACTGAAGCTAAGTTGGGTTAAGTCTAACGAAAACTGTGTGACCGCTGATGGACTTATGTTTAAAACAATTTGTCCGTCTTGAACAAATTGTGTTGGCACTTGTACATTTGCAAATCCAGCGTCTACCACTAAATGCGGTGTACACTCGTTATCGACTATCCAATCAAAAAAAGCACGTAATAAATAAGGACGATTAGGCGTCATTATAAACGGATCTCACGCTCAGCTTCAGTTAAAGAGGCTTGGAATGACTCACGTTCAAATAAACGGATCATGTACTCTTTAAGCTCTTTAGAACCTGCACCATTAAGCTCAATACCAAACTCTGGTAAACGCCATAATAGTGGAGCTAAATAACAGTCTACTAAGCTAAACTCCTCACTCATAAAGTAAGGTGCTTCGCTAAAAATAGGTGCTACAGCAAGCAATGCTTCTGTTAGCTCTTTACGAGCTTGAGCAGCATCTGACGTGTTGTTACTGATTTTGTCAGCTAGGCTGTACCAATCAGTATCAATACGATGCATCATTAAGCGGCTACGACCACGCATTACCGGGTAAACAGGCATTAGTGGAGGATGAGGAAAACGTTCATCAAGGTATTCCATGATGATGTTTGCCTGGTATAAACCAAGCTCACGGTCAATCAGTGTTGGCACTGTACCGTAAGGGTTAATTTCGTGAAGTGCTTCTGGCAAGTTATCTTTTTCAGCCAAATGAATATCTACACTTACACCTTTTTCCGCAAGTACAATACGTACTTGGTGGCTATACATACAGTTAGCACCAGAAAAAAGGGTCATTACAGGGCGCTTATTGGCAGCTACGGCCATGCCTATACCTCCATTAAATAACTAAAACAGCAAAAGGGGCTTAAGCCCCTATTGCAAAATTACCTTTAAAAATGTTCAACCTAATGAACATCTCTCCAGTATTCTTTCTTAAGCATAAATGCCAAGATAAACAGGATAATTAAAAATCCTATTACCTTAATACCTAGCGCTTCCGATTCAAGACGTGAAGGTTCACCCACGTACTCAAGGAAGTTTGTTAAATCACGAGCCGCTTGGTCGTATTCATCTATGCTTAATTCGCCCGTACCATCGGTTTCAGTAGCAATAACTTTAGTCACAGTGTGACCATGCTCTTGTACTTCTTTAGTGATAGGTGTTGGTAAACCTTGTAGTTCTTGAAGAACGTGAGGCATACCTACCGATGGGAAAACAATGTTGTTAACCCCAAACGGGCGAGATTCATCTTTATAAAACGATTTTAAGTACGTGTAAATATAATCTGGTGATTTTACACGAGCAATTAGAGTTAAATCCGGCGGAGCCGCACCAAACCATTTTGCTGCATCGTCTTTTGTAATCGCGTTAGTAATATGACTACCAACTTTAGAACCGTCAAAAATCAACTGCTCTAAACCAACCTCTGTTGGGATACCGATATCACGAAAAGTACGTTCATAACGTTGATACTGCATTTGGTGACAACCAAGACAGTAGTTCATGAACAACTTTGCACCGCGTTGTAAAGATGGTTGATCAGTAAGGTCGTTGTTCGCTTCCATTAAAGGAACCGATGGACCCGCTGCCATAACCATGTTCGGCAACAAGTTTACTGATAAAGCAAATAAACCAATAATAAGCTTCTTCATCATTTCGTTAACCTCTCTGGCAATGGCTTAGTTTTTTCGTTCTTACTGTATACAAACAACAGTACGAAGAACATAAAGTAAGTCACAGTACAGATTTGAGAAATAATCGTTTTCATATCAGTTTGTGGAGTTGCGCCCACCCAACCTAGAAGAACGAAAGTTACAACAAAACCTGCAATGTTCCATTTATGGAAACCACAACGGTAACGAACCGATTTAACTCTACCACGGTCTACCCAAGGTAGTAACGCAAGTACCACAATCGATGCACCCATCGCCGCAACACCGATTAACTTATCAGGGATTGCACGTAAGATTGCATAGAATGGCGTAAAGTACCAAACCGGGAAAATATGCTCAGGTGTTTTAAGTGGGTTAGCTGCCTCGAAGTTTGGACCTTCTAAAAAGAAGCCATTCATCGCTGGCATAAAGAACACAACCCAACAGAACAATATTAAGAAACCAACCACACCCACAATATCTTTAACTGTGTAGTAAGGGTGGAATGGTATCGCATCAACAATATCTTTCTTGTCAGTGTAATACTCATGAAATTTAAATTTAGGCTTATCTTCTTCAGCTACTGAGCCTTTCTTACGTTTAATCTCAATACCTTCAGGGTTATTTGAACCCACTTCATGTAGAGCAACAATGTGTAAGAAAACTAAGATTACAATAACCAGTGGTAGTGCAATTACATGTAATGCAAAGAAGCGGTTAAGCGTTGCACCTGATATTACATAGTCACCACGGATCCAAAGTGTTAAGTCATCACCAATAACCGGAATAGCCCCGAATAAGGAGATGATTACCTGTGCACCCCAGAACGACATTTGCCCCCATGGTAATAAATACCCCATGAATGCTTCAGCCATTAGCGCTAAGAAAATAAACATACCAAATAACCACAGTAACTCACGTGGTTTTTGATAAGAACCGTAGATCATGCCACGGAACATATGCATATATACAACGATGAAAAACGCTGATGCACCGGTTGAGTGCAAGTAACGTAATAACCAGCCATATTCTACATCACGCATGATGTATTCTACTGAAGCGAATGCGCCTTCAGAAGACGGAACAAAGTTCATCGTTAACCAAATACCTGTTAGGATTTGGTTTACTAGTACCAACATGGCTAATGAGCCAAAAAAGTACCAGAAGTTAAAGTTTTTAGGTGCTGGATACTGTGCAATGTGCATGTTCCAAACACGTGTCATTGGGATACGGTCGTCTATCCAACCAATAATCTTACCAAACATTAGGCTGCCCCTTTTTCTTCGCCCACTAAAATAGTGGTCTCATCAAGAAAAGTATAAGGTGGTATCTCTAAGTTTAATGGAGCAGGTACCGATTGAAATACACGGCCAGCCATATCAAATTTAGAACCATGACATGGGCAATAGAAGCCATCATCGGTTCCTTCAACTTTCTCACTAAAGTTACCTTGGAAAAAGCCAGGTGAACACCCTAAATGCGTACAAATACCTACAGCCAGAAAGATTTCTGGACGTAATGAACGGTAATCATTTGTTGATGATTCTAATTGTTGTGGCTCTTGCGAATGCGGATCACGAAGTTGACCTTCATGTTCTTTCATTTGCTCAAGCATTTTTGGGGTCCGTGATACAACCCATACAGGTTTACCACGCCACTCGACACGTATTAATTGTCCCGGTTCAAGTTTGCTGATATCTACTTCTACAGGCGCACCCGCAGATTTAGCTCGCTCACTTGGATTCCAAGACGCAATAAAAGGAACAGCAGCCCCAGCCGCACCAACACCACCTACAACAGAGGTAGCTATGGTTAAAAAGCGACGTCGGCCATTGTCTACAGGCGCATTGCTCATCCACTTATCTCCACTATGATTCTCAACACTTGCTATATTGAGAACATCAGTTACAGCAGGTTAATTATTCGAATTTTTAAAATAGAAGCGATCATAATTAAAACCCTTGATTAAAACAAGGTTATTCAAAGCCCTATGCTCGAATAAAACTAACTTGATCAAAATTTGATTAAGTAAGCTCGAGAATAAAGCCGAACGACTATAATAACGCTTCTGTAAAAACAATATACTGACCAAGATCAACACCACTAAGAGGAAACAGTAAAAAACTGTACATAGTGCGGTTAAACTCACTCATTTTACTTCAATGCCAATTGTAGCAAAAAATTCCACCAATTAACTGATGGATTTAAACTAATTACGATAATTATTTAACTTTTTTGCAGCTATCTGAGTGTTTTTTAACTTTCGTTTGATTAATACGCAGTTATTAATCAATTTGATCATCATTAATTGCTGCAATCACCCAGTATCACCGTCGATATAAATAACTTTATATTAAGTTGCAAATGTAAACATTTTGATTTGAAAACAAAAAACCCAGCATAAGCTGGGTTTTTGAATTCTTGATAACGTATAGATTAACGTTTTGAGAACTGTGGACGCTTACGCGCTTTCTTAAGACCCACTTTCTTACGTTCAACTTTACGTGCATCACGTGTAACAAAACCTGCTTTACGAAGTTGTGAACGTAATGATTCGTCAAACTCCATAAGTGCACGAGTGATACCATGACGGATAGCACCAGCTTGACCAGTTGTACCACCACCAGAAACGGTGATGTAAAGGTCAAATTTTTCAGTCATATCAACTAGCTCAAGAGCTTGATGAACAACCATGCGTGCTGTTTCGCGACCAAAATACTCTTCTAGAGAGCGTTTGTTGATTACGATGTTACCAGTGCCTGGGCGTAAGAATACGCGAGCACTTGAACTTTTACGACGACCTGTACCGTAGTATTGATTTGCCATGATGGTGCTCCTTAAATGTCTAGAACCTGAGGCTGTTGTGCAGCATGGTTGTGCTCAGTACCTGTGTAAACTTTAAGTTTACGGTACATAGCGCGGCCTAAAGGACCACGTGGCAACATGCCCTTAACAGCCTTCTCGATGATCATTTCAGGCTTTGCAGCTTGAAGTTTATCAAAAGTAGTAGACTTAAGACCACCTGGAAAACCAGAGTGTGAATAGTACACTTTGTTTTTGAATTTGTTACCAGTTACAGTAACTTTTTCAGCGTTGATAACGATGATATAATCACCAGTATCTACGTGCGGTGTATATTCAACTTTATGCTTACCGCGTAGGCGATGAGCGATTTCAGTAGCGATGCGACCTAAAGTTTTACCTTCAGCGTCAACTACGTACCAGTCACGTTTTACTGTTTCTGGTTTAGCAACAAACGTTTTCATTTATAAAAATCCAATGTTTTTCAATTAAAACCACAAGTAGTTAATATTAACTACTGCTCTAAGTTTGCTATAACCCCTTCGAGTTTTAGACTTTTGCGCCGCTCACAAGTGGCTAGACTATATGAGGGCATAGAACGCAACGTGGCAGACGCGGGAGTATACCAGCACTTAAAACACATTGCTACTCGCCGGTTGTTTTTTCCACAAGAAATTTTAGAAATAAGAAGTACTATATATGCACCTCTTACTTTTAATGGCTAACCTATTACACTTTTACCTACTAATTTAAACCAAATGCTCTCTAGCTAAATACTCTAGAGACTGCATTTCTTGCAAACGGCTTATACAGCGCTTAAATTCAAAGTTTAAATTACCTTGGGTATAAAGTTCGGTAATAGGTTTTTCAGCCGATATAATTAAAGTTACATGGCGCTCATAAAATTCATCCACTAAAGCAATAAAGCGTCTAGCGGCATCATCATTAGTTTGCCCAAGCTGTTTTACGTTAGAAATAATCACCGTATTATATAAGCGGCTAATCTCCATGTAATCAACCTGACTACGCGCTGTTTCGCATAATTCACTAAACTCAAACATCACCACGCATTTAGCTACTTTTCGCGTTTTGATTAAACGACCTTCTATCTCTATCGGCTCATCTAATTGTCCAGGCTCTGACGATAGCTTATCGAAGTATTCAAATAAGTTTTTATCCGCTTCTTTATCTAACGGACTGTGAAAAATTTCGGCTTGCTCTAAGGTACGCAACCGATAATCAATACCTGAGTCTACATTAACTATTTCTGTATTGAGCTTAACCAGTTCTATAGCAGGGACAAAGCGGGCACGCTGCAAGCCATTTCTGTAAAGCTCATCAGGCACTATATTAGATGTAGCAACAAGTACTATACCCCGTGCAAATAGCGCTTCCATTAAGCCACCTAGCAACATAGCATCGGTAATGTCTTGAACAAAAAACTCATCAAAACAAATTATGTCTGTTTCTGCTTTGAAAGTGTCGGCTATTTTTTCTAATGGATTAGCCGTATTGTTTAGTTTTTTAAGCTCATTATGCACTCGGTGCATAAATCGATGAAAGTGCACGCGCATTTTACGTGTGCCCGGTAGTGATTCGTAAAAAGTGTCAACTAAATAAGTTTTACCACGCCCTACTCCACCCCAAAAGTACAAACCTTTTATAGGCGCAGGTTCATCTTTACTAAATAACTTAGCAAAAAAACCTTTTTGTTTTGGCTTTGCCTGAGTTAGGTCATCGTATAGACGTTGTAAATGGCGCACAGCATTTTCTTGTGCTGCGTCGTGTACAAAGTCATCTCGCTTTAAGTCTTGTTGGTATGTTTGCCAAGGAGTCATATCTATTTACAGTTAAAACACAGTTTAATTTGCAAAGCATATTAACACGCATCATAACTCGGGGTATATTACACTTAGTATGATTTATAATTGAATCGGCATTCGTTAGTTATTTTCCCAAAGGGGTAGTTTTTATGGGCACAGTTATGTGGGTAGGTTTAATTGTTATTGCTGCTGTTGTAGCATTTTTTATTGGCGCATTTGTTACTAAAAAACAATTCAAACAAGATGAATTAAAAGAGCAGGCAGAGCAAGCTGAAAATGCGTTAGAGCAGTATCGTCAAGATGTAGCTGATCATTTAGCGAATACTGGCAAGCTCGTAAATAAAATGAAAGAAAACTATGATCAACTGCTTAGTCACGTTGAAGAAACAAACCAACTTCTTCTAGAAGATAGAAATAAAGCACCAGCAGAACCTTATTTTTCTAAAGAAACAACAGAACAACTACAAGCGTCTTTAAAAGAGCGTCGTTCAGATCGTTCTTCAGCCGCAGCACAACCAGCTGATTATGTATCGGGTGAATCTGGTTTATTTGCTGGTCAAAATAAAGTTTCAGAACATTCTAAAGTATCTTGATGAACTTTTTTTAGACCCCATAGTCTTTAGATATAACAGCTTTGTTGTTTTATCTTAATAAACCAAAAAGGGCTGCTTTTAAAGTAGCCCTTTTTGTTTTTGCTTTATCTTAAGTGGAGTTACCCCTGACTATGAAAATGAAATTATCACTTATCAGCGCAGCTATTTTATCTACAAGCTTATTAATGAGCCCTGTAGCGTCTTATGCAAAAATGCCAATTGCAGTAAATGGTCAACAACTACCCACTCTTGCCCCCATGCTAGAGAAAATATCTCCTGGTGTTGTAAGTATCCAAGTTTCAGGCTCTAAAGAAGTACGCCGCCGTGCAGATCCACTCGAATATTTTTTTGGACAGCAACAGCCTCGCAGTCAAAAACGCCAATTTAGTGGATTAGGTTCTGGGGTCATTATTGATGCTGATGAGGGCTATGTAGTGACTAATAACCACGTAATCCAGGACGCCGAAAAAATGGTAGTTACTCTCGAAGATGGCCGTGAATTTGAAGCAACTAAAATTGGTACTGACACAGAATCAGACATCGCTCTTTTACAAATAGACGCTGATGACTTAACCGAAATCAAACTCGCTAACTCAGATAATTTACGAGTGGGTGACTTTGCTGTCGCTATTGGTAACCCATTTGGCCTTAGCCACACAGTTACATCAGGTATTGTTAGTGCTCTTGGCCGAAGTGGTTTAAACATTGAGGGCTACGAAGATTTCATTCAAACCGACGCAGCTATTAACCAAGGTAATTCTGGCGGTGCCTTAGTTAACCTCAATGGTGAGTTGATTGGTATTAATACCGCTATTTTAGGTGCTTCTGGCGGCAACGTGGGTATTGGTTTTGCGATTCCATCTAATATGATGAAAAATCTAGTCGATCAAATTATTGAACATGGTGAAGTACGTCGAGGCTCGTTAGGCATTTCTGGTCGTCCACTTGATGCTGGACTTGCAAAAGCACAGCAACTTGATGTCAAACAAGGTGCTTATGTAATGCAAGTAATGGACGACACTGCCGCAAGTAAGGCTGGAATTGAAGCTGGTGACGTTATTGTTAGCATTAACGGTGGCGACATTAGTGGTTTTCATGAACTACGCAGCAAAATTGCTACGCTAGGTGAAGGCCGTGAGATAAAACTAGGCATTTACCGCGATGGTAAAATTAAAACAGTGAAAGTAACCCTTGATGGTGCATCAGGTGTTACAGCGACCGGTGAAGAACTCCATCCTGCATTCCAAGGCGCGACACTTGAAAATGTACAAAAAAATAGTAATAAAGGTGTTGAGGTTACTTCTGTAGATCCTCGCTCACCGTCTGCCCGTGTTGGCCTTGAAGAAGGCGATATTATTATGCAAGTGAATCGTCAACGAGTTGAAACGATTCGCGACATGAATAAAATCATCGACAGTACAAAAGGTAATATCGTACTTGGCGTGCAACGTGGTCGTGAGTCTATATTTATTTTAATTCAGTAATAAATAGCACTATTAATGTAATAAAAATAACAGTGGCACTTGCCGCTGTTATTTTTTTTATGTCATCATAAAGAGATTGCTCACTTACATAATAAGAAAATCGTGCTGAAACTAATAAAATTTATTCTTCCCCCTTTATTTGCAGGCCTAAGTATTGCTTTTTTAGTGGTTTTTTTCAGCCCTAATATGCGAGCGGCTTTACTTCCAAATGTTCCCCTACCAAGCGCAATGAGTTCGAGTCACCTGAGTTTTTCTGATGCAGTTAAACGAGCTGCTCCTTCTGTGGTTACTATTTTTTCAGAAAGTATTTCCAAAGAACCTCGTTATAAAAGAAAAAACACGGTACAAGAGCTAGGCTCTGGCGTCATCATGTCGCAAGACGGTTACATTCTTACCAACTACCATGTTGTTAATAATGCAGATCAAATTATGGTTATTCTAACCGATGGCAGACGCTTTTTTGATGTACAGCTAATTGGTTTTGATACTATTACTGATTTAGCCTTACTTAAAATAAATGCAGATCACCTTCCGGTAATACCTGTAAATGATAGCTATGTATCCAGTGTAGGCGATGTTGTACTTGCCATAGGTAACCCGCTTAATTTAGGCCAAACAATCACGCAAGGCATTATTAGCGCAACGGGTAAGCAAAAAATTACAGACAGTCCGTACAATAACTTATTGCAAATGGATGCGGCTATTAATGTGGGCAACTCTGGCGGCGCATTAGTTAACTCCAATGGTGATTTAGTTGGCATTACTTCTGCGCAGTTTAAAACGCGTGAGAACTTGAATATTCAAGGAATATTCTTTGCGGTTCCTTACTCACTTGCTAAAAAAGTAATGGGTAAGCTCATTCGTCATGGTCGCGTTGTGCGCGGCTATTTAGGCTTTGAAGGCACAGCAGTAGATAGTACCGGCAAGGAAGTAAACGACAGCCTAACCCCAGTTACTGGCATGCGTATTACTAATTTAGACCCTTTGGGACCAGCATGGCAAGCGGGCATTGAAGAGCAAGATATTGTTATTAAAATTGCAGGGCTTTCGGTAGCAAATCCACAAAAAGTGCTGGAAGAAATAGGTAATACAGAACCAGGTAAAGAAATAGAATTTGAGCTTTACCGGAATGGTAAAATAGAAAAAATCATGGTGGTGGTAGCTGAGCTTGAAACAAAGCTTTAATAAAGAATAATACCAACTTTCATACATCGTCAATAAAAAGGTCGGATAGCAATTTGCGTATCCGACCTTTTTAAAATAGCTTAGCTAGTTAAATATCTACTTAACTACTTCGACGTTTAATATTTGCACCCAACGCACTTAGCTTATCTTCAATGCGCTGATAGCCTCTATCAACGTGATAAATACGGTCAACAACCGTTTCACCCTGTGCCACTATACCCGTTAAGATTAAGCTAGCTGAAGCGCGTAGGTCGGTTGCCATCACTTGCGCGCCCGTTAGGCTCTCAGTCTCACCACAAATTGCGGTATGCCCTTCTAAACGAATATTAGCGCCCATACGCTGCAACTCAGGTACATGCATAAAACGGTTTTCAAAAATCGTTTCCGTAATCGTTGCACTACCATTTGCTACTACATTTAATGCTGTAAACTGAGCTTGCATATCCGTAGGAAAACCTGGGTGTGGAGCTGTTTTAATATTCACGGCTCTCAGTTCTCGGCCACGCATATCAAGATAAATACTGTCGTTATGTACTTCTAAGTGTGCATTTGTTGCGCGTAATTTTTCAATCACAGGCTCAAGAGAATGAAAGTCAGTGTTTTTACAAAGTACTTCACCTCCTGCCATTGCTGCAGCGACTAAAAATGTACCTGTTTCTATTCTGTCTGGTAAAATGCTGTGCTCACAGCCTGCTAAACGCTCAACGCCTTCAACTTCAATGCGGCTAGTGCCTGCACCCGTAATTTTAGCGCCCATAGCAATTAAGCAGTTAGCTAAATCAATTATTTCGGGCTCGCGTGCAGCATTATCAAGTATGGTTTTACCATCAGCGAGGGCAGCTGCCATCAATAGATTTTCGGTAGCGCCTACGCTTACCATTTCCATAAAGATTTCAGCGCCTTTTAAGCGACCGTTTACCTTGGCATTAATATAACCATTTTCAACGTTTATTTGTGCGCCCATGCGCTCCAAACCTTGAATATGTATATCAACAGGGCGAGCACCAATAGCACACCCACCAGGTAAAGACACTTGAGCTTCACCAAAACGTGCAACTAAAGGGCCTAATGCAAGTACAGAGGCACGCATTTGCTTAACTAAGTCGTATGGCGCTAATGTTTTATTAACCGTTGCGCCGTCAATCACTAGCGTATCGCCGTGCCAATTAACTTCAGCGCCTAGAGTTTTTAATAAGGCTTCAGTGGTCACTATATCGCGAAGGCGCGGTACATTAGTAAATGTACTTTTTCCATCAGCTAATAATGAAGCAAACAAAATAGGAAGTGCGGCATTTTTAGCGCCAGAAATAGTCACTTCACCAGCAAGTGAAGTACCACCTTGAATTACAAATTGATCCATTAAGAGGCCCTATTTATTGCGGTAAAATAAATTTTTGTTCACGCTTCCACTCTACAGGAGTAAATGCACGAATAGATACTGCGTGAATTGTGCCATCTGAAATTGTATTCATTAATGGGCCATAAACTAGCTGCTGCTTTTTAACTCGGCTTAAACCGTCAAAGCATTCACCTACTGCAACAACTTCATAATGACTACCATTGGCTTTTACATGTACTTCAGCTAATTGAAGTTCTTCGCGTAATAATGTTTCGACTTGGCTAGTTTCCATAACTCTCACTCAAATAGGGTTGTAACCTGACCCAATTGCATTAAATTTTGCAATTGCTCAGGTAGGTTTTGCAATTCAAGGCGAATGCCTTGCTGCTTTAATTCTGCAAAAGAGTGAATTAACCAAGCTAAGCCCGCTGTGTCAACCCTAGATACACCACTTAGGTCGAAATAGATGATTTTATGCTTGGTTAATAGCTTGTTGTTCAGAAGCTGTTCATCGCCAATTGAATTTCGAGTAAGCTCACCGTTTACTCGAAAATGTTGTCCATCAACTTGGCTTATTGCCAATTTAGTCATTCGAGTTACTGCCTCTAAACTGAACTGGTAGCTGACTCTTTTGCTCTAAAAGGTTACTTACATTATCAATACCTTGCTGACGCAAAATACCTTGTAGCTCACTTTGTTTTGCATCTAGTAAACTAATACCTTCAGCAATCATATCGTACGCGCGCCATTCACCGTCACGGTCTTCGCGTACTTTAAAATCGATTCTGATATCAGGTTTACCATCTTCAATAATTTTAGTTTTAACGACAACGACATCTTTGCCTTTAAATGCTTGTTCTGCACCAAACTCAACTTTTTGGTTTGTATATTGAGTGAATACACCTGCATAAGTAGCAACTAAATACTCTCTAAAAACACCAATAAAGCGTTGAATTTCTTTAATTGCTTTGGCTTTTTCAGCTTCGTCGGTAATTGCACGTACTTTAGATACTTCACTACCTAGTACGCGAAGTGCTGCATATTTGTAGTCGATATAAGGCATTAATTCTTCTTCAACGATTACGCGAAGATGCTCTTGATTTTTAACAATTAATGGCTGATCTTTTTTAATACGTGCAAATGTATTATCGGCAACTTGGCGTACCATTTTATTTGGATCAACCAATTTAACATCTGCTGCACTTACGCTTTGAGTTAGCGTCATTGTGCCAATTGCTACAATAGCTAAAAACTTTTTCAACATAATAATTACTCACTACCTTGGTTGAATAAAAACTGCCCGATTAATTCTTCAAGTACAATGGCAGACTTAGTATCAGTAATTGAATCGCCATCACCTAGTGCTTTACTTTCCACACCAAATAAATCGTCAATTGCTTCATCTTGCTTGTTTTCAGTCACTGTTTCGCCTAAACAACGTTGTTTAGCCGAATCTGGAGAAATGACAGGGTGAATACCTAAGTACTGCTCACCTAAAATACCCGACGTTAAAATAGAAATTGAGCTTGTGTCTGAAAAGCGACATAAGTACTGTGCATCAATAGTCATATTAACGACTGGTAAAAATTCTTGTGGGTGAACATAAATTGATTCAACACGACCAATTACAACACCACCTACTTTTACCGGTGCACGCGCTTTTAACGAGCCGATGTTTTCAAACTTGGCATTAAGCGTATATGTTTCGCCAGAGCCACTAATACCTGAATTGGCAACTTTAAGTGCAAGCATTGCAAAAGCTAAAATGCCAAGTGCTACAAAAAAACCAACTAAAATTTCTAATTTCCGTGAATTCATTATCTATACCCTATTAGCTGGTAAACATTACCGCTGTCAAAATAAAGTCAAAACCTAAAACTGCTAATGACGAATGAACAACCGTTTCGGTGGTTGCTTTGCTGATCCCTTCTGAGGTCGGCACACAGTCATATCCTTTATAAAGCGCAATCCAGGTCACCACTATGGCAAATACAAAACTCTTAATAATACCGTTTAGTATGTCTTGCTGAAACGACACTTGTGATTGCATGATTGACCAAAAACTACCTGTATCAACCCCCAGCCAATCTACACCCACTAAATGAGCGCCTATGATTGCTACGGCTGAAAATATCAATGCAAGCAATGGCATGCTTATAAAACCCGCCCAAAAGCGCGGTGCAATAATACGTTTTAGCGGATCGATTGCCATCATCTCAAGTGATGAAAGTTGCTCTGTTGCTTTCATTAAGCCAATTTCAGCAGTCAATGCGCTACCTGCGCGTCCTGCAAATAGTAATGCAGTAACAACTGGGCCCAGTTCTCGCAATAAACTCAGTGCCACTAACGGCCCTAAACTATCCTCAGCGCCATAACCAACTAATACGGTGTAACCTTGTAAAGCCAATACCATGCCGATAAACAAACCCGACACCATGATAATGAGTAACGATTGCGAACCCACCATATAAAGTTGGCGAACAAGTAACGGTGTGCCTTTTTTAAAATTAGGAACATGCGCAAGCGCACTAAACAGCATATAAGCCGAACGGCCAAGAGCCGCAAAACGTCCTAGCGTTTTATGCCCTAGCTTTTGAAATAAATCCAACATTATGCTTTTTCTCCAAGCAGTTCATCTGCATAAGCTTGAGCCGGAAAATGAAATGGTACTGGACCATCCGACAAGCCTTTTAAAAACTGTTGAACTAAAGGAGATTCATGATTGCGCATTTCATCAGGAGTACCACAACCAATTACACCTTGATCGGCGATAATTATAACGTGATCGGCAATACTCATTACCTCTGTCACATCGTGTGTCACAATTAAAGACGATAAACTCAATACTTCGTTAAGCGACTTAATTAGCTTAACCAATACGCCCATCGAAATAGGGTCTTGTCCTGCAAATGGTTCATCGTACATGATTAGCTCTGGATCAAGTGCTATAGCGCGCGCAAGTGCAGCACGTCTTGCCATACCGCCCGATAACTCAGAGGGCATTAAATCTTTAGCGCCACGTAGCCCAACCGCTTGCAATTTCATTAATACAACTAATCGAATAAGGTCTTCACTTAGCTTTGTGTGCTCTCTTATAGGAAACGCAATATTGTCAAATACCGACATATCAGTAAACAGCGCACCACTTTGAAAAAGCATGCTCATTTTAGTACGTGCTTCGTATAACTCTTTACGAGACATTTTAGGGATGCTGCCACCTTCAAATAAAATATCACCTGAATCTGGTTTAAGCTGACCACCAATTAAACGCAACATAGTGGTTTTGCCAATTCCGCTTGGCCCCATGATCGCAGTAATTTTACCTTTAGGAACGCTAAAACTCATATTTTTATATATAGTTCTATTGCCTCTCGAAAAGCTAACATCCTTGACTTCTACTATTGATTGCGACAAGTCGCTCTCCATAAAAATGTTCACTAGTGCACCTATTTTAAAGCTTTTTTGTCAAAGATGGAAAAAACAATTCGTAAGATTTTGTAATACATCCATGAAAAGGATTATAAGACTCGCTCAAAACAGCTTAACCCCGGCTTAAATTTTTAAATTAGCTGTTTAAAAGCAGCATTGTTACCTAGTTGACCTTACTCTTTTATTTATACTTTCATCTTGGCTTTTGTTACTATTCGCGCCATCCGTATTTTGTATAACTGGCTTAACACAATGGTTACCTCGTTTGTTATTTTAATTCTTGGTTTTGCAGCTCTTGTTTGGAGTGCAGACAGGTTTGTTTATGGCGCTGCGGCTCTTGCTAAAAACTTTGGTGTACCTACACTTATTGTTGGTCTAACCGTGGTAGCTATGGGCTCTTCAGCACCCGAAATGATGGTTTCAGCCTCTGCCGCTCTGGCTAACAAAACCGACACAGCGGTTGGCAATGCTGTTGGCTCTAATATTACAAACATTTTACTTGTGTTAGGTATCACTGCTCTATTTCGCCCTCTTTCAGTTTCATCTAGTACGTTAAAACGTGAAATGCCATTAGTGATGCTCGTATCTTTAGCTACTTGGTATGTGTTCTCAGATAACTACTTTTCATTTAATGAAGGTGTTGCACTTTTGGTTGGCTTTATCGTATTCATCGGTGGGTTAATTATTGTATCTATGCGTGCGAAAAACCAAGATGATCCATTTGTCTCAGAAGCCTGCGACGACGTACCTAACGATGTACCTACGAAAAAAGCGGTATTTTGGTTAGTTGTCGGCATGATACTCCTACCTGTTAGCTCTCATTTTTTAATAGGTTCGGCTGTCGATATTGCTAAATACTTCGGCTTAAGCGACCTAGTCATTGGCTTAACAATTATTGCCATCGGTACTAGTTTGCCTGAACTTGCCGCTTCGGTTGCAGGTGTACTTAAAAATGAAGATGATTTAGCACTAGGTAATATTGTTGGCTCAAACATATTTAATATTCTAGCGGTATTACCACTTGCCGGTATTATTAACCCTTCTGCCATTGACCCATCATTAGTAAGCCGAGACGTATTAATTATGATTGGCGCAACACTTGCTCTTATTATTATGTCATTGAACTTTAGAGGCACCCAACGTATCAATAGAGTAGAAGGCGGCTTATTGCTAATAGCGTTTTTGGGTTACCAAGGGTATATTTTTAGTCAAGTAGGGTAAATGATGGCAACGCTAAATTTTATTGAACAAGGCCTTCGCGTTTTAGATGTTGAGCGCCAAGCACTTAGTGATATTGCACAATATGTAGATGAAAACTTTCATAACGCGTGCCAATTAATGTACGACTGCGAAGGCCGTATTATTGTCATTGGTATGGGTAAGTCAGGTCATATTGGCAATAAAATAGCGGCAACCCTTGCAAGTACTGGCAGTCCAGCATTTTTTGTTCACCCTGGTGAAGCAAGTCATGGTGATTTAGGTATGATCACTAAAAATGACGTGGTTATGCTTATTTCCAATTCAGGGGAGACCAGCGAAGTTTTAAATATCATTCCGGTTTTAAAACGACTTGGTGCCAAAATGATAGCGATGACTGGCAATACGCAATCAACCATGGCGACCCTTGCTAATGTACATGTGTGTATTAAAGTAGAAAAAGAAGCCTGTTCATTGGGTCTAGCTCCTACATCAAGTACCACTGCAACGCTTGCGATGGGCGATGCCATGGCAGTTGCATTATTAGAAGCTCGCGGGTTTACAGCTGATGACTTCGCGCTATCTCACCCAGGTGGTAGTTTAGGCAAGCGTTTATTACTTACTTTAAAAGATGTTATGCACAGCGGCGCAAATACACCTATTATTAGCGTTTCACAAACAGTTAAAGACGCCCTCATTGAAATGTCTGCTAAAGGTTTAGGTATGACAGCCATTGTTGATGAAAATCAGCAGCTCGTGGGATTATTTACCGATGGCGATTTGCGTCGTATTTTAGAGCAAAGAATTGATATTCATACAACACAAATAGATGTTGTTATGACTAAGTCATGTACTACGGCTACACAAGATATTTTAGCCGCTGAAGCGCTTAACATTATGGAACACAAACGTATAAATGGCTTAATCGTCGTCAATGAGAAAAACCAACCTATTGGCGCATTAAACATGCAAGACCTATTAAAAGCAGGAGTATTATAAATGCAATTTGAAGAACTCTATCAACCGCTGAGCGATGATGCAAAAGCACGCGCTAAAAAAGTAAAGCTACTTATATGCGATATTGATGGTGTATTTTCTGATGGCCGTATTTATCTTGGTAATCAAGGTGAAGAGCTAAAAGCATTTAATACAAAAGATGGTTTTGGCATTAAAGCGCTTATAAACAGTGGCTTTGAAGTGGCTGTAATTACTGGTCGTCATTCACAAATAGTGCAACAACGTATGAGCAGCTTAACCGTACAGCATATTTATCAAGGCCAAGAAAATAAGCTCATTGCCTATCAAGAATTAAAAGACAAACTCAACCTTAGCGATGAACAAATTGCTTATATCGGTGATGATGGTCCTGACATGCCCGTTATGGAATTAGTCGGCTTTGCTGTTGCAGTAAATGATGCCCATCCACTTATTAAACGTTTATCACACTATGTAACGCAAATGCCTGGCGGCTTTGGTGCAGTAAGAGAGCTCACCGACTTACTTATGCTTGAAAATGGTAAAGCATTGACTACACAAGGCACTAGTTCATGAATGCAGCGCGCATAATATTAAGCGTTTTATTCATTAGCTGTATGGTTTGGCTTTGGTACCCTTATTTTACACAAACAAATATTGTGCCTCAGACTGAGCCTGAAGTTATTGCCAAGCCTGATTACATAGCCATAGAACTCAAACAAACAGCCTATGACGAACAAGGTAAAATTAGTCACAAAGTCACTGCGGCTAAAATGGAGCTATATCAACAATTAGGTTTTACGTTTTTTGAAAAACCTATTTTTACTTTATATAACGAAAAGCAAACGTGGCAAATAAATGCAGACGAAGCAACATTATACGAAGACAAACAATTAATTTTAGAAGGCAATGTGGTTGCCAAAAACTTAACCGATAACGCCATGATAGACAAAATCAATGCTGATAATATTCAGGTAGATATAAAGCTATTAACAATGCGTTCGGAGCAACCCGTTATCATCACTGGACCCAATTTAAAAATCACTGGTAAAGGCCTAGAAGCCGACTTAAAAACCGAAGTGATAAAACTAATTAACCATACGCGAACCATATATTATGACCAATAAAATATTAAAATCACTTATTATTCCTACACTTATACTAGCGTTTAATAGTAGTGCTGCAGAGCAAAACACGCAACCGACTGCAAATCAAATTTCAATAAGCGCCGATAAGCAAGAAGGTCAATTAAAAGCTAATGTCGGGATTTTTGAGAAAAACGTTGAAATTATTCACGGTAATCGCCGTATCACAGCCGACCGCTTAGAAGTACATAAACGCGATGAACTTGGTGATAATAAACAATTATTAATTGCTACAGGTAGCCCTGCGCACTTTGAAGAAAAGCAATCAGATGGCACGACTATGAGCGCCAGTGCTGACGAAGTACGTTATGATGTATCTAAGCGTTTTTTAACGCTTGTTGGTAATGCACAAGTATCGCAAGCGGGACAAAAAATAAATGCTAAAAGCATTACCTACGATATAGAGCAGCAGCTAATCAGTGCCGAAAAAGATGAAAACTCAACTGACCGCGTTCACACAATTTTAGTGCCAATCGAGACTAAAAAAAGTAAAAAAAGCGACAAAGGTCAACCATGAGCACATTAAAAGCAGAGCTATTAGCAAAGAGCTATAAAGGCCGTGAAGTTGTAAAAAACGTCGGCCTTGAAGTCAAAGCTGGCAGTATTGTTGGCTTACTTGGCCCTAACGGCGCAGGTAAAACCACCACGTTTTATATGATAGTAGGACTTGTACCTAGCGACAAAGGTAAAATATCGATAGACGATAACGATATTACTCTTTTACCTATGCATAGTCGTGCTAGATTAGGCATTGGCTACTTACCGCAAGAGTCTTCAATATTCAGAAAGCTGACTGTTTATCAAAACTTAATGGCCATTTTAGAAACGCGCAAAGAGTTAAATAAACAAGCTAGAGAAGACACTCTCGATAAATTATTAGATGAATTTAGCATACAACACATTCGTGATAGCCAAGGCATGGCATTGTCAGGTGGCGAACGTCGTCGTGTTGAAATAGCACGTGCGCTGGCAGCAGATCCTAAATTTATATTACTGGATGAACCATTTGCAGGTGTTGACCCGATTTCGGTGTTAGACATAAAGAAAATAATAGAACATCTTAAAAATCGTGGGATTGGTGTATTAATTACCGATCATAACGTAAGAGAAACCCTTGATGTTTGTGAAAAAGCCTACATTGTTTCTCATGGGGAGCTGATTGCATCAGGTACTCCAGAACACGTATTAAATGATAAAACAGTACGCGATGTTTACTTAGGCGAGCAATTTAGGCTGTAACATTTACGCCATGTCTTTAAGCATCTGCTAGTATTAATTATAACAACATAAAAGGATTGTTAGAGATACATGAGGCAATCACTACAGCTGCGCATGGGCCAGCAACTTACAATGACTCCACAGCTGCAACAAGCTATTCGTTTGTTGCAACTCAGTACATTGGATCTCCAGCAAGAAATACAAGAAGCTCTCGACAGCAACCCGCTATTAGAGGTTGAAGAAGCAGACTATTCAGAAGACGCTGCAGGTAAAAACGAGCAAAAAGCAGATACAGATGACATAACTGTTAGCGCATCTGCCGATGATGCTCCAAGCGAATACGAACAAGATAGTGGTGAAGCACTTGCAAAAGACACGCTAAGTGACGACATGGCTATGGATGTTAGTTGGGATGAGTACATGAGTGCCGCCCCAGCAGCATCATCGGGTCCGATGCCTGAAGACGAATCAATATACCAAGGCGCCTCTACTGAAACGCTCCATGAGTATTTAATGTGGCAGTTACAACTAACGCCATTTAGCCCTACAGACGAAGCTATTGCTATTGCTATTGTAGAAGCCGTCGATGATTCAGGTATTTTAACACTAAGCTGCGAAGAGATTTTAGAAAGCTTTAATCAAGAAAACGAAGATGATAACGAAGTCGAACTTGATGAAATTGAAGCTGTATTAAAACGCATCCAACTGTTTGATCCTGTTGGTATTGCTGCACGTAGTTTACAAGAGTGTTTGTGTATTCAGCTAAACCAGTTTGATAAAGAAACACCTTACATTAATGAAACAAAAATGATTTTAACCGAGCATATTGATTTATTAGCTGCTCGTGACTATCGTACATTAATGAAGAAAACTAAGCTCAAAGAAGAAGAGCTTAAAGAAGTAATGACATTAATACATACTCTTAGCCCTAAACCTGCAGATACTATTGTAAGAGAAGAATCTGAGTATGTTATTCCTGATGTGTCAGTTAAAAAAATCAAAGGCCGCTGGGTTGTTGAGTTAAACCCAGACAGCATGCCTAAAATTCGTGTTAATAGCCAATACGCGGCAATGTCTCGCACTGTAAAATCCAGTGGTGACAGCCAGTTTATTCGCTCGCATTTACAAGAAGCTAAATGGTTTATTAAAAGCTTAGAAAGTAGAAACGACACGCTATTAAAAGTAACAAATTGTATTGTTAAGCAACAACAAGGCTTTTTTGAACACGGTCCTGAAGCCATGAAACCAATGGTTTTAAATGATGTTGCTGAAATGGTAGAAATGCACGAATCAACAATTTCGCGCGTAACAACCCAAAAGTATATGCACACACCCCGTGGTATATTTGAGCTTAAATATTTTTTCTCAAGCCATGTAAGCACCGAAAACGGTGGTGAATGTTCATCTACAGCAATCCGTGCGCTTATCCGAAAATTAATCGCAGCAGAAAATTCAGCAAAACCATTGAGTGATAGCAAAATAGCGGATATATTGGCTGAGCAAGGAATTAAAGTAGCGAGACGTACAATCGCAAAATACCGCGAATCTCTGGCTATTCCACCGTCAAATCAACGTAAAAGTTTGATTTAAGACGCAAAAAAAGAGGGTAATGCTTATGCAACTAAACTTAACTGGTCGTCACGTAGAATTAACCGATTCACTAAGAGACTATATTAATACCAAATTTGCGAAGCTAGAAAGACACTCTGATCATATTAATAATGTTCATGTCATTCTCGATGTAGAAAAATTAAATCAAAAAGCAGAAGCCACCATACACGTAAGCGGTGCTGAGCTATTTGCCTCTACAGAACATCAAGATATGTATGCCGCCATTGACTCGTTGATCGACAAGCTCGATCGACAAGTAATTAAACACAAAGAGAAGCTTGCTCGACACTAATATGATGAAATTAAGCTCACTTATATGCCAGGACTGCAGCAAAGCTGCGGTCCTTTTTAATAGCAAAAAAAGAATTTTAGAGTTCATTAGCGAACTTGCTCACGACAAACTTCCGTATTTACCGCAACAAGATATTCTTAATGCTTTAATGAGCAGAGAGAAACTCGGTAGTACAGGTATAGGGCGTGGCATTGCCATTCCTCATGGAAGAATGAGCGGTGCAGAAGAGCCTTTGGCTTTAGTACTCGTTAGCGAAACTCCAATAAATTTTGATGCAATCGATAATCGCCCTGTTGATATTTTCGTCGCACTCATCGTACCAGATGGCGATAACCAGCAGCACTTAAAGACTCTAGCAACCATTGCTGATAAACTAAACAACAAAGATTTTTGTAAACAGTTACGCAGTGCAAAATCAGATACTGAGCTTTACCAAGTTATTGTCAATCAATCATAGTTTTATAAAGGGTGTTAAATGGAGTTAATTATCATAAGCGGCCGCTCTGGTTCTGGAAAGTCGGTTGCTTTACGCGTTGTAGAAGATTTAGGTTATTATTGCGTAGATAATATTCCAGTTAACTTGCTTCCTTCATTAGTTCGCAGTGTGTCTGATAGCTATGATAAAATTGCTGTTAGCATTGATGTGCGTAACATCCCTAAGCAACAAGATGAATTTAACGATATTCTTGAATACTTGCCTGGCTTTGCAAAACCTACTTTATTTTATTTAGATAGCGACGATCAAACATTGATCAAACGTTTTTCTGAAACTCGTAGATTACACCCACTATCAATTGACTCGTTGCCTCTTGATTTAGCCATCAAAAAAGAAAAAGAATTACTTGATGTATTAATCACCCGCGCCGACTTTATGATAGATACAACTGATTTAAGCGTTCATCAACTTGCTGAATCTATTCGTGAAAAGATTTTAGGTAAAAAAGATAAGCAACTGATTGTCACGTTTGAATCGTTTGGTTTTAAATACGGTATACCAAAAGAAGCAGATTACGTATTTGATGCACGCTTTTTACCCAATCCACATTGGGAACCTGAATTAAAACCTTTAAATGGGTTAGATCAACCTGTTAAAGATTATTTGGCCAATCACAGCATAGTGCAAAAATTCACATGGCAAATTCAAACATTTGTACAAACATGGTTACCGCACTTAGAGCGAAATAACCGCAGTTATTTAACCATTGCCATTGGGTGTACAGGCGGACAACATCGCTCTGTATATTTAGCGCAAACTATCGGTGAAAGTTTTGCAATGACACATCCCAATGTGAAAATTCGCCATCGCGAACAAGAAAAATAATATAGCTGAATAATCACCTGTTCAGCTTAGGTAGAGTAAGTTATGCATTGTGAAGACACTTTTTTAATAAAAAACAAATTAGGATTGCACGCCAGAGCAGCCACAGTGCTTGCCCAATTGGCAGTGCAGTTTGATGCGACAATTACATTATTTCAAGATGACAAAGAAGCTGCAGGCGATAGCGTACTTGCATTAATGTTACTTGAAAGTAGCCAAGGCAAAGAAGTAAAAGTTGTATGTAAAGGCCCCGATTCTGAGCAAGCTTTACATGCTGTTGGAGAATTAATAGCACAACGTTTTAATGAACAAGAATAAACAGTTATAAAAATAATGCTCGCATTACTAATGCCCCAACTAAAACAGATATATAAAATAAATACGGTTAGTGACGCCAGTTAACTCACCTCTCCCCATAAAGTAATATAAAAATTTATAAAGGACGCCAATGCCTGAAGCTTTTGAACAAGATTACCCACTACAGCAACTAAAACAGGTGACTAAGTCACTCAATAGTGGTCAATTTGTTCAAGTTAGGCGCATGCTCGCAAAAACAGCTCCTTGTGATACCGCATTATTATTAGAATCATCACCACATAAAATTCGCCGACTCCTTTGGCAGTTGGTTGATCCTGATGTGCAAGGTGATGTTCTTGAAGAACTATCAGAAGATGTTCGTTTAGGCATTATTGCCCAAATGGAACCTAAGCACATTGCAGCCGCAACCGAAGATATGGGCCACGATGACTTAGGTGAAGTATTACGTAGTCTGCCAGACACCGTTTATAAAGACGTTGTTAGCGCGATGGACATTCAAGACCGTGAGCGTGCAACACAAGCACTTTCGTATCAAGAGCGTTCTGCTGGCGCGCTAATGAACACCGATACGGTGACCATTCGCCCTGATGTTACGCTTGATGTTGTACTTAGGTATATTAGGCTACGTGGCGAGTTACCAGAAGGTACCGATGACTTGTACGTTGTTGATAAGCATAACTGCTTTATAGGCGCTTTATCGCTGAGTACATTATTAACTAACCCGCCAGAAAAGATTGTTCGCGATTTAATGGATGAAGATTGTGAATCCATTCCAATCTCAATGGATGAAAGTGAAGTCGCGCAATTATTTGAACGTCATAATTGGATATCGGCCCCCGTAGTCGATGATAACGATCAGCTCCTTGGCCGTGTCACTATCGATGACATCGTTGACGTAATCCGAGAAGATGCTGAGCATAGTTTATTGGGCTTAGCCGGCCTTGATGATGAAGAAGATACCTTTGCGCCAGTACTAAAAAGCTCTAAAAAACGCTCAGTTTGGTTAGGTGTCAACTTACTAACTGCACTTGCAGCTGCTTTTGTAGCTAGCTTTTTTGAAGGCACTTTAGATGTTTTACCTATTTTAGCTGTACTTAACGGTATTGTCCCTTCTATGGGCGGTGTTGCAGGTAGCCAATCATTAACGCTTGTTATTCGTGGTATTGCGGTAGGCCATATAAATCAAACTAACCAACGCTTTTTAATGATGAAAGAGCTTGCTATTGGCGCGTTAAACGGTGTTTTGTGGTCGTTGTTAATAGCAGGTGTTATTGCCCTATGGCAATGGGATTTTATGCTTGGTGGCGTACTCGCCTTCGCTATGTTTATGAACTTAGTGGTGGCAGGTGTTGCTGGTGCGAGTATCCCTATTATTCTTAAAAGAATGAATATAGACCCAGCACTTGCAGGGAGTGTGGTGCTAACCACGGTGACAGATATTGTGGGTATATTCGCCTTTTTAGGTACTGCTACTTGGTTGCTGGTTTAAATTAGAAACCTTTGCAAATAACTAAAGTAAAAAACACTTAGGGTAAAGCTGCAACTATGACAACGGATATCAAAAATAAAAAAGACACACCTAAAAAAACGCCAAAACAAAAAGGCCTATCAATATTAAAAAGTGTGTTGATATATGGTTTCATATTTTTCGTAATTTATAACGCTGTAAATTGGTGGCGACAACCTGTTATGCCAGCAAATCCTCAATTACAATTAATAGATTATAAAGGGCAAAACATTGATTTGTCAGCAATGGGCCAAGATAAACCAACACTTGTCTATTTTTGGGGAACTTGGTGCCCTATTTGTAGCATTACCTCCCCTTCCATAAACGAACTCGCAAACGAGAATAACTACCCTGTCGTGAGCATCGCAATAAAATCAGGCTCGGATCAAAAACTACATGAGTATCTAAATGATCATGGCTACAGTTTTACCACTGTCAACGATCAACACGGTGAGATATTTGCCGATTGGCAAGGGCAAGTCACGCCATCTTATATAATCTTAAAAGATAATAAAATGACGCAAGGGCTAACAGGCATTCAGCCGTTATGGTCACTTAAATTACGTTTGTGGTTATCATCAACGTTTTAAGAAAAAACTAACTGCAAGTATATAGGCACTAAATATGTGCTATCTCAAGAGGGGTTTCTAAAAGCTCGCTCTTTATCACCTACAATAATATAGATAATAAAGAGCAAGGTTTACTTAATTTACGTATTAAAAAGGTTTTAAAAAACCTTAGCGTAATTAAACTAATCTACTAGTTGTTATTAGATTGAATCACTAACGTGTACTTTGACGATTACCGCCTACTTTTGGTTTAGTGTTTGCCTTTTTAAATTGGCTAAAACCGGTATGTCGCGTTAGTGCAGGACGTCCGCCTTTACCTGCTTTTTCATCACGCCCTTCTTCAGGCACTAAACAGTTAGGCCCTTTACCAATTAAATTAGCTTTACCCATTTTACGCAGTGCTTCACGTATCATCGGCCAACCTGCTGCATCATGGTAGCGTAAAATAGCTTTATGTAATCTACGTTGGCGAGCACCTTTAGGTACTGGAACAACTTCTGTATTGTTTTTTATATTACGTAAAGAGTTCATTTCTGTGTGGTAAATAGTCGTCGCATTAGCCATCGGTGATGGGTAAAAATTTTGTACCTGATCAAGCTTAAAGTCGTTTGATTTAAGCCATAAAGCCATGTTTACCATGTCTTCATCTTTTGTCCCTGGGTGAGCAGATATAAAGTAAGGAATTAAATACTGCTTTTTACCGGCTTCTTTAGAGTACTTATCAAATAATTCTTTAAATTGATCGTACGCCCCCATACCTGGTTTCATCATTTTTGATAATGGACCATCTTCTGTATGCTCTGGCGCTATTTTTAAGTAGCCACCTACATGATGCGTTACTAATTCTTTAACGTAACGCGGGTCGCGTACAGCTAAGTCGTAACGAACACCAGAAGCAATCAATACCTTTTTGATACCCTTAACTTCACGTGCTTTTTTGTATAAGTCTATTGTTGGCGTATGATCTGTATCCATATGCTTACAAATTTCAGGATACACACATGATAAACGTCTACAGGTACTTTCTGCCTTTTTGCTAGTACAACGCAGTTTATACATATTTGCCGTTGGGCCACCTAAATCAGAGATAACACCAGTAAAACCGGGTACCTTATCTCTAATCTGTTCAATTTCTTCAATAATTGATTCTTGCGAACGACTTTGAATAATACGCCCTTCATGCTCCGTAATTGAGCAAAACGAACAACCTCCAAAACAGCCGCGCATAATATTAACTGACGTTTTTATCATGTCGTAAGCAGGAATTTTAGAGTCGCCGTAACTTGGGTGAGGAATACGCTGATACGGTAAACCAAACACAGCATCCATCTCATGTGTTTCTAATGGGTATGCTGGCGGGTTTACCCAAATAGAACGATCGCCGTGTCGCTGAAACAGTGCTCTTGCACAACCAGGATTTGTTTCTTGATGTAGAATACGCGAAGCGTGGGCGTATAAGGGTTTGTTAACACTTACTTGCTCATAAGCAGGTAACTTAACGTAAGTTTTTTCCCATGGCTTAGGTCGCGCAGGCTGAACCATAATCGGTTTTGCAGCTTCTGCCTTTAAGTCTATACCCGCTTGTTTAAATTCAGATTTACTACAGCCAACATCATCAGCGCCGTATGGATTTGGAATAGGGTCGATTTTACCAATTTTATCTATAGCGGTGGAGTCACTTCCACGCCAACCTGGTAAAGGTTCTTTTCTGATAACAGCCGTGCCGCGAATATCTTGAATAGTATCCATTGTTTCGCCTGCGGCAATACGGTGTGCAACTTCAACTAACGGACGCTCTGCGTTACCGTAAATTAAAATATCAGCTTTTGCATCAAACAAAATACTACGACGTACTTTTTCTTGCCAATAGTCGTAATGAGCTATACGACGAAGACTCGCTTCAATACCGCCAATAACAATTGGGATACCTTTGTATGCTTCACGGCATTTTTGCGAGTAAATCATTACGGCGCGATCTGGACGTTTACCACCTACGTTATCTGGCGTGTAAGCATCATCGTGGCGCATACGCTTTTCAGCTGTATAGCGATTGATCATCGAATCCATGTTGCCAGCTGTTACACCAAAAAATAAATTCGGTCTGCCTAGTTCCATAAATGCATCTTTAGAGTCCCATGCTGGCTGGGCAATAATCCCCACTCTAAAGCCTTGCGCTTCAAGTACACGGCCAATTACCGCCATACCAAAACTAGGATGATCGACGTACGCGTCGCCACTAATTATTATTATGTCGCAGCTATCCCAGCCAAGTGCATCCATTTCTTCACGTGTAGTTGGTAAAAATGGCGCGGTGCCATAACATTCAGCCCAGTATTTAGGGTATGAAAATAAGGCGCGCTTAGCTTTGAGTGTGCTCATAATTGTGGCCGTAGAATAACAAAAGGCGCGAATTATACCCTACTAAATTGTTTATATATACAAAGTAGTCAAAGCATATCGCGCCTTAAATTCTAAATCGTTCATTAGCTTAAATAATAAGTTAATCTTTTTAGCGTTTATTTATAAATTCTATTAATTCATTTTCAGGCATGGGTTTAGCATACATAAAACCTTGTACTTCATCGCATCCTAAATTTTTTAAGAACTGGGCTTGCTCTTGTGTTTCGACCCCTTCAGCAATTGTTTTTAAGCCCAACTTAGCACCAAGTGATATAACTAAGGCAGCAATAGCGCCAGTGTCGTCATTTGATAAATCTTTAATAAATGCACGATCTATTTTCAACCGATCCAAAGGTAAACTTTGAATGTAACTCAGCGACGAAAAACCAGTACCAAAGTCATCAATAGCAACTTCCATTCCGAGTTCTTTTAGCTCGCTTAGCGTACTAATAACCGTTTCCAGCTCATCCATTACTACGCTCTCGGTGATTTCTAATTCTATGTTTTTTGGCTTAACACCATATTTTAACAATGTATTTTTAACAGTTTGCGCATAACCTTTTACTTTAAACTGTGGAACAGAAACATTAACTGCAATACAAATTTCTGTGCCCATATTTTCTAGGCGCTTTTGCTGTTGGCAAGCTTGTTCTAATACCCACTGCCCTATATCAACAATTAAGCCCGCATCCTCTGCAAGTGGCACAAACACAGCCGGCGATATATACACGCCATCACCTGCCGGCCAGCGTAATAATGCCTCACATCCAATTAGTGATAAGTCATCTAGTGAAAGTTGAGGTTGGTACCATACCTCTAATTTATTTCGAGCAAAGTCATGACGTAACTGCCTAATGATCCCTATCCGCCAAGCCATCTTATCTTGCATATCAATATTGTAATAAACACCTTCTTTATGCTTTGCTTTTTTAGCTTGGTCAAGTGCAATATAAGCAACTTTCAGTGTATCAATACCGCTACTTTGAAAGTCTTGTTGTTGGCATAAGCCCACTCTAAAATCGATAGGGAGTAAATGTTCTTCTGCGTAAAATGAAATACCTAATTGCTCATTCAACTTTTTTAAGTCAAATTCGTCTTGGCGAATAATAAAACCAAAAACATCAGCGCCAATACGTGATAGTAATTTAGCTGTTGGGTAATTTTCTCTTAACCTTTGCACAATGCCAATTAATACTTTATTGCCGACCTCTTGCCCTAAGCCGTTATTAATATCTGCAAAATTAACTACATCAAGTAATACAAATACATGATCGTTCACGTGTGGCTTTTGATAACTCACCACACGCTCAATAAAGTTAGTACGATTTGAAATACCAGTAAGCACATCTTTATAAGCAGCATCTCTTAACTTTACAAATAACCTTATGTTATCAAGTGCTACACTTACATTAGTTAAGAAAATTTCAGCAAATTGTAGCTGTGCTTGTAAGGGAATGTGGTCGCACTCTATATATAAAGCCGCTTTTCGATGCTTACTTTTTAATATAAATGTTGAACTTGAGTCTATGTGTTGGTGCTTTGACAAACCAAAACACGACTCAACTTGTTCAAATACTTTGCTATCAACATTAATTAATTTTTTACCAAAATAGCTTTCGTAATGCCCGCAACCACCTAAGACCTGAATAAAATCATCGCCATCTAACTTACTGCAAACAAGCCCTCTAGGTGAACATTTTAAAATAATACTCATGTGCTTGATGATTTCTTTGCATAATTGCTTAACATCAGTAAGTCCTAAAATAGACTTTGATGCTGAAACAATCGTGTTCATTGCATCACTTTGATATTCAAGCTGACATACCTGCTCGTATGAGCGAATAGCGGTTATAAGCGAAGTTACTAACTTAGAACGAGTCAGCTCTGTTTTCGTTTTATAGTCATTTATGTCGTATTCTCGTATTACTTTTTCTTCTGGTGTAATACCTGCTTGCCCTGTTCTTAAAATAATTCTTACATGTTGATTATTTAATTCGTCACGCACCCTTTTTACAACCTGCAAACCGGCATCGTCAGTTTCCATAACAACGTCTAAAAAAATAACCGAAATATTTTTATTTTTAGCTAGCACTTCTATTGCTTCTGCACCCGAATAAGCATCGTGAAATCGCAAGCCAGCCCCTAAAAACTCAACGCCAGACAAAGCTAATTTTGTTACAGAATGAATCTCAGGTTCGTCATCAACAATTAAAATATCCCAAAACTTAGTCTGCTCAACAACAGCATCGTCTTCAAAATCTTGTTCAAAAAATAAAAAATCGTTTTGATCTGACGACATTCGCTCTCCTAAGTAGCAATCAATAAATTATTTTTGGTTTATAATCTAATTCATACTATAGTCGATTAATAAAAAGTTGTTGTATTTCAACTTGAAAAACTAATAAAAGGTGTGCTTATTAAACCATTAAAAATATTAATCAAATGCGTACTGTTATTACTATTAGTATTGGCACTGGTAGGGCTAATACTGCCTCAAAGTTATAGTGTAAATAAAACAATCGAAATTAATGCCAATCTTAAAGTAATAAAGCCGCTTATCACCGACTTTAGCCAATGGCAAAAATGGTCTCCATGGGAAAAAGTAGACCCCAGCATACGTTTTACTTTGGGCGAACCCAGTTCTGGCCTAGGGGCTCATCAGTCTTGGAAAGGAAAATGGGGGTATGGTGAAATGATCATAACTTCGGTAAGCCAAAATAAAGTCAGCTTCAACATACTTTTAAATGCTGAGCATATTATTAGAGGCACTTTTAACCTTAGCGAGCAAAACGGTATAGTTACGTTAATATGTAATATTAAAGGTCAAACAACTGCTCCTTTAATATCTGGTTACACTGCAATTTTGAGCGAGTACGTACTCAGTAATACAGTTTCACTGGGTTTAAATAACCTTCAAACTGTTGCACAGCTTAGTGATCCACAAAGGATAATGCACAGTCATGACAGTCAAAACAGCACAGGCGAGAATTAATCTTGCCAACATCATCGAGTCCTTGCTTGGTTACCCTATAACAAAAGTAGGTAGTAACGGTGTACTACCTACTAACGAGCAAAGTTACGATATTAAGGGCAAAATTAAGCCGCTTTATCATATCAACAGTGAAAACTCTGTTTTAGCTCGCGCTCAAAAGCGCCAAGATTTATTACTCATTAAACAACAACAAAATATAGAATCAATTTTAGCAGTGGCTATGGGATTTTGCCCTGATGTAGCAAGTAGTAAACAGCCCGATGTTGATTGGGTAGAGCATTTTATAGCTCTGTGTGAAGATACTTCTAATGAATCAATGCAAATTTTATGGGCAAAAATTTTAACAGGAGAAACACTCAATCCTGGTACGTTTTCAATTAAAAGCCTACAAACTTTAAAGCATATGACACAGCGAGAAGCAGACTCTTTGCAAAAATGTGTGTCGCTCTCAGGCTATAACGAAAAAGACGACAGCCACTTTATATTACTCGGCTTTTACAAAAAACCATCGTTGTTTGATTTGCTACGAAAAGGCAATAAAGTATCTTTAAATTTAGGAAAAACGGGTATTAGCTTTCCTGATATTTTAACGCTCATGGATCTTAATTTACTGTATAGAAAAGAAATTGAATCTGCAGTGCTTAAAGCGGGGCAAGAACTTACCCTTTCATTTTTATCGCAAAAAGTAACGTTAAAAGCAAAGAGTAGTGATTTGGTATTAAGCTATTACAAATTTACTCAAACAGGTGATGAGCTATCTAAACTCATTAATTTCCCTGTCAATAAGGTCTATAAGCAACTGATTAATAATGCGTTGGAAGGAGAGTTTGATTTAGCGTGGCACGCTATAAAATAATATGCCACGCTTTGTTCAATTAGAGGAAACTAATTAAAAATGAACCTGAATACCCGCAAATGGGCCAGATGCATCAATATCAGTTGTAATATCATCTACATCATCAAGCTCTAATATCATAGAGCGGTAACCTGCTTTAATAGCAACATCTACCGCTAAATTATCAATAAGTTCATACGCTACGCCTACTTGATAATCTTGTACTTTGCTATCGTCAATAGCCAAAAAGCTACCTTCAAAAAATACACTTAAACCAGTGAATGGCAAACCTGCTTCGGCGCGGCCATATGCAAGAGGAACAAAACCAGAGAAGTCTACAGTTTCAGTTTGGGAAACATCTCGTTCATCTTTATCATATTTATCATACTCTACTGTAATTTCACCGTCGAACTGCTTAACATTTAAACCTAAGTCAATTGAGATTAAATCGTTATCAAAAATTTCGTAGTAAAAAATATAATCGGTATGTGATAAATCACTAACCGTATTTACTTTTCTACCTTTAGCAAAATTACTGCCATTAAAACTAAACGTATCATCAATAACCGCATCACCATTAAGTTCAAGCTCTGTATACTTTAGCTTAATATTTGGAACTAGCGGCACTGGGTGCTCAAGTGCTGCGTAGTAACTTACAAATGTTTCATCTTCAAAATAAAAATTTTGAGATTGTTTATCCTTATAAGAAAATTGACCATCGTTATCTGACTTCCACCCATCAACACCTACGTATAAACCTAGTAGAGTGTCAGCTTGCGCTGCGGGTGCTAAACATGCCATTGAAAGGGCTGCTGCTAAACAATACTTTTTCATTTTTTATCCTTGAGCTAGTAGTTCGCTAAGTTCGATTAAAGCCGCATTGGCTCTAGAAATATAATTTGCCATAACTAAAGAGTGGTTAGCTACATAGCCAAAACCATTCCCGTTTAAAATAAGCGGGCTCCACACTGTTTCTTGGGTTGCCTCAAGTTCACGTATAATTTGTTGAACACTTACACGCGCATTTTTCTTTTCAAGCACATCATTAAAGTCATACTCTATCGCTTGTAAAAAATGCAGTAACGCCCAAGTAGCACCGCGCGATTCGTAAAACACATCGTCAATTTTTAACCACGGTGTTCTAACTTGCTGCTGCAGTGGAGCAAGCGTTGCTTGTTTATTAGATGAATTACCCGCTAAGTCAGTATTCACTTTCTCTTGGCCAACACTCGCACTTAAACGCTGGCTTAAGCTACCCAAACGTTTTTCAGCTTCTTTAAGCCAACTACGTAAGTTATCTGCTCGTGCGTAAAATTGGCTATCGCGTTCATGCTCATTGGCAATTTGTGCACGATACACCATTAAATAATCAATACCTTTTTGGTACTCACCTTCAGCACTTGGCCACGCCCATGCTTCAGAGCTTATATTAAACTGTGGCTGCGCCTTTTTAAGTGCTTCATGCTCAGTTGATTGTGATTGCGAACGACTAAAATCTTTTCGCATTGAAAGTGATAAATCACGCACCATTTCAAGTGCGCCATATTCCCACGCTGGCATATCATCCATAATAATACTTGGCGGTATCACATCATTTGATAAGTAGCCACCTGGTTTATCAAGCAAAGTGCTAGCAACTGTAATAAGCGTTGATGTAGTTACATAACCCGTTACTATTTTTTCATTATGAAGCTGCGCTTGCTCTTTCGCGTTTGCAACAACATCGAAACGTGCAGGCTCTGTGCTCCAATAAACAGCAATTGCGTAAAATATAATAAGCAGTAAAACAACTATTCCTGCTATTTTTCCTTTGTGTTGCGACATGTGTACTCCTAGTGATGAGCGTGTTGAGTAGATGGTTTTGACTGCGTAGCTTGCGCTTCAAGCGACACGACTTGAGCATTAGTGAACAAGCGATTACCGTCACTAAAATATAGCGTGAGTTTGCGTTCTTGCCCTACTTTTAATGGCTCTTGTGGTTCAAATACCATTAAATGATAACCCCCAGGTTGAAAACTGACACTTTCGTGCGCTTTAATTTCAACTGATTCAACTTGTTGCATTTTCATCATGCCGTCTACATGTGAATGCTCGTGTATTTCAACACGCCCTAAGCCATCAATAGTTGCCTTAGTTAAAGTTGCTGCGGCTCCACTGTGATTTATCAGCGTTAAATAACCTACAGTTGAAGTACTGCCAGGTAAAAACTCTCTAATTTGCGCGTTAGTTACTTCGAGCACAGCCACATCAGAACCATGATCATGCCCTGAGTGCGCCGCCAACGATGACGAAAAAAAACTAAATATTAATGCAGAAGCCATCGAAAAACATAGTTTCGTCATCATTCTTATCCTTATGAAAACTTTAAATTACAGGCTAAATTTAACATAGTTAACCTATAATAGTCAGTCAAATTAAGGATTAAGAGGCTACTTTTTTGTTATCGGCAACAAGCCAGCACAACACTGCAACAAATAGTAACGGCCATGCAATCATTATAGATCCGAATAAAAGCGCTAAAACAGTCCCTGCTAATGCCACTACACCCGCACCCACTAATCCCATAGTAATTAAAGCCACTACCGCCACTACAGCAACAATTGCGGCCAAAGCACCTACAAGCTCGAGCCCAGCCCAGCTAATATCAGCAATCCATAACGGCAACTGCCAAGAATCAATCTGCACAAACGTTATTAAATCAGTAAACAGTAATAAATAGATAATTACACATACTGCCAAAGCTTTCATAGTAATTCTCCTTATACCAACCGGCTTATATATGAGGTCTATTTAACGATAATAAAATTGCGCTATAACTAGGCAAAAATTTTTATATCTAGTGGTTCTAAATAAAAAATTCAACAACGTTATAGAGTGATTTAATTCGTTAAATTGTTCAAACATTTATGCCTGTTGGTATTAATACTCTTTATTTTCAAGGCAGCAATGCGCTATAAAATAACCAAGTGCAATTGCAAACGGAAAACTCAAAAATAATAAAATAGTAACTACGCGTGTTGCCCATACAGGAAAGTCCAATCTATGAGCTAAACCACTACACACACCCGATATTTTTTTATTTAGAGTATCTTTATACCAACCTCGTTGACGATTAAAGCTGTTCATAGCAATCTCCTAAGCAGTTTGTTTTAAATTAGTATTTAAGTCCGCTTTTAAGCGAGCCAGTTCAGCATCAATTTTTTCATTTTTAACTAACGACTCAATTTGGGCACTCATAGAGCTTGCTGTATCAGTCAGCTCATAAGCCTCTACTTGAGCTTCAATACCTTCAACACGCTGCTCTATTTGTTCAAAACGAGACAACGCATGAGCTACTTTATCGCTTTGTAGTTGCGTACTGATTCGCCCTCTAGCAATAGCAACATTATGACGCTGCATTAACTGAGCTTGCTTAGTTTTAGCCATAGCCATTTTTTGCTGCAGACGCTCACAATCAGACTTAATTTTTGCAATAGACTCTTGCAGTGTTTCTAGTTGAGTTTGCTTCTTTTCAATGCTTTCGTTAACGCGCTGCTTTTCAAGTAAGGCAGACTTAGCAAGGTCATCACTGCCCTTCTCAACCGCACGTTCTGCTTTAATTTGCCAAGCTGCTAATTCTGTTTTTTTAGTATCAATTTGGCGATTAATTATTTTCTCTTCACACAATAAAGCGGCTGCTGTACTACGGCACTCATTCAACGCATCTTGCATCTCGGTAAGCATCAAGTTTAAAAGTTTTTCTGGGTCTTCTGCTTTATCAAGCATAGCGACAATGTTTGATTGAATTACATCATTTACGCGGTTAAATATTCCCATGGTATTCTCCTGTTGATTTTTAATTAATTTCAACAAGGAGAGTCCAAGAGTTGTGCCAAGTTCATCAAAAAAAAATAAAACACTTAAAATCATAGTGATAAACAACAAGCACTCTAGTTTTTAGTGACTTCCAGCTGAACAACATAGAGTGTAATTGGCCAATAAATTATGATTTTGACTAATATTTAGGATCAAAAAAGCCACTCGAAAGTGGCTTAAATTTAGAATTTTTAAAGCTAAGCTTTATTCTGGTACAAAGCTTAATGCTTTATCCATTACCAATAAATCAGCTTGCTTACCATGACCACTTTCAGAAAGGTGGCGTCTAAAACCTCGTGCACCAGGCTGCCCCTGAAAAATACCGAGCATGTGACGTGCAATATGCCAAAAATTAGCACCCAAACGCATTTCTTCTTCAATGTAGCTGTACATTGAGCGCACTACGTCGTGGCGTGATTGTGTGTTTGCAGCATCACCATAAATTTTCTCATCAACGTCATTGAGCATAAATGGGTTACTGTAAGCTTCACGCCCAATCATTACACCATCTATATGTTGTAGATGTTCTAGGCTCTGCTCAATTGTTTTAACACCGCCATTTAGGCTTAAGTCTAGCTGCGGATAATCTTTTTTAAGTTGATAAACACGTGGGTAATCAAGCGGTGGGACTTCACGATTTTCTTTCGGGCTTAAACCATTAAGCCATGCTTTACGAGCATGAATAATAAAATCATCACATCCTACTTTATGAGACGCCTCAATAAGCGCACATAAAAACTCATACGAATCTTGCTCATCAATACCAATACGCGTTTTAACAGTTACAGGAATACTTACTTCGCTTTTCATTGCTGCAACACACTCAGCAACTAATTGAGGTTCAGCCATTAAGCATGCGCCAAATCGACCATTTTGAACTCTGTCTGACGGGCAACCTACATTTAAATTTATTTCGTCATAACCACGCTCACCTGCGAGCTTTGCACATTGCGCAAGCGCTTTAGGATCAGAGCCACCAAGTTGCAGTGCAACTGGGCCTTCGTGTTTATTAAAATGTAAGTAGTCGCCTCGACCAAATAAAATAGCCCCTGTGGTTATCATTTCAGTATAAAGCACAGTATGTTTAGTCATTTTGCGATGAAAAGTACGACAATGGCGATCAGTCCAATCAAGCATTGGTGCCACAGAAAAGCGTCTATCCAAAGTACATTTATTCAAAGCAAACCTCAGGGTATTAAAGTTATTAAGCACAGCTTAAAAGGCGCTGCATTTTACACAAAAGCCTAGCGAGCATCAATGTAAAGAAAACACCTAAAAACCAAAATAATAATCTACACCAATTAAAATAAACCATATGACTCTGCTAAAGCCCATTTACCTGTGAGGTTAAACTTTCAACAGCTATGTTTATTTTTAGGTAAGGCAAAGTCTACGTGATGTGGCTATCCCTATAAATAGGCGATAACGCAGTATAAATACCAAACAGATGTTGCCCTTTGGATTCGCCCTTGGGGCGATTTACCTTTGTAGCCTACATAGGTTTAGATTAGGGATATTAACAGAACACAAAAACTTTGCCCCGTTTTTTAGCGAGCCCACAAGGTTACAAACCTCACGCCGCGATTAATTCCCCTAGATAAAACAAATCTTAAAACTGAAGATTTAACAGGCTCAATATATTAACGCGACTATTATTGATTAATTTGTCTGTGCGGCAATAATGAAACTAATACAACTGCAGCAAGACAAGCACATAACCATATTTCATAAAGCGATTATCTACCTTAGGCATATATATTTTTTGACGAGCAATAATTCGATTCCATTAACGCCGCTAAGCCAAAAATATAATTTAAACTTTAAATTTATTTAAATTCACTCTTAAATTTGCGATGTATCGGGCAATACTTTCATTCGCTTCTGATGTATTTTTTGCACCTGTAGACGTTTCTATTGCAATGTTAGTAATATTAATCAGGTTTTGATTTATTTCACTTACAACAGCAGATTGCTCTTCTGCTGCGGTAGCAATCTGTAAGTTTAAGTCTGTAATTTCATTAACAGCAATGGCTGAGTTGGCAAATATTTCTGACGTTTGAGTACTTTTTTGCAGGCACTCGTCAGCACTATTAATGCCTTTATTCATACTAATAACCGCATTTTTAGCTTCGCTTTGTAAGCGAGTAACAAGTCCTTGTATATCAATGGTTGAAACCTGTGTTCGTTGAGCAAGCGCTCTCACTTCATCCGCAACTACTGCAAAGCCTCTACCAGTATCACCAGCGCGTGCAGCTTCTATTGCCGCATTTAAAGCAAGTAAGTTAGTCTGTTCGGCAATACTTTGTATTGTGTCTAAAACACTACCAATGCTGTTCGTTTCAGTAACAAGGCACTCTATTACAGTGCTTGCTTCATCTATTTCTTGAGCTAAACGCTGAATAACAACTTTTGCCTGTGAAGCTTCTAATTTCCCCTTTGATACACGCTCTTTAACTGCTTCAGTTACGTCCGATGCATTTTGGGTATTACTAGCAACCTCTTGGGTAGTACAATTCATTTCCTCTACAGCGGTTGAAACCATTTCTGTCTCAGCTCTTTGCATTTCAACATTAACGACTGTTTCTTGCATTACAGTTACAGCAAACTTTGATGATTCATCTAATTGAGAGAGGTGTATATTAGCCTCGTTTATTGTTTCTCTTAGCATTAGTAAAAATTTATTAAATGCTCTCGCTGTATCTCCAGTTTCATCACCAGCGCTCTCGTCAAGTTTTAAAGTTAAATCACCATCGCCATCAGCTATTTCAATCAATCTATTTTTTAGCTTATTCACTGGTAAAGCAATTGCTCGACTGATCAAATATGATAAAGCAACGCCAACAATGACGGAGAATATAAATATATAAAGAATAAAATGAATACCTTGTTTCTCATCATTTTCAGCTTGGAGCGCTGAATTTAAGGTAAATTGTTGGATCTGGGACAGTAAAGCTATAAGCTTTTTATCGAACTTATCTTCCGCAACCTCTATTGATTTTACTTTATTACTCACACTAGAAACGGTCTGCGTTTTAGTCATCTCAATAACATCACTAATACTCACAGCAATACTTTGATACTCTTTATTTAAAAGCTTTAAATCGCTCGCGAGAGACTTAAAACTCAATTTCGCTTTTTCACTATGCAATTTATCAATTGAGTCAGTGACAAATTTTTCTGACTTATCAAATTCACTCTTAATTTTCTGTGTTAATGAAGTGAGTTTTTGCTCAATTTCTGCATTGTCACCCTCTGGATTTAAACTTACCTGTAATAAAGCTCGCTGAAATAATATTGTCTGTTCTAATTTATGTTCAGACATTTTAGAAAGCATATTGCTAAGCGGTATATCTCGCTCAGCTATATCAACTAGCTCTATACCAATTTTATTCATTTGTATTAAAGATATAACTCCGATCACAAACATTAGTAGTATTTGTGATACCCCTAGAAGGTATATTTTACTTGTAATAGACATTTTATTTAACATTTCAGACCTCTTAATAATTTAGGTTTAACCTAACTCTACAGTTACAAGTCAACACATTAAAAAGGTCTGGTAATAGCTAAACCCACAACAATTGCTTCTTCATTATCAATAAAATCAACAGCTATAGTGGGTGCAATTCCAAAATCTCCTATATGAAAATCATAAGCAGAACTTATGCGGTATAAATTTTCATTATGAGGGTGAGCTCCGCCAATTCTCTCCTCACCATAGCCCACACCTAAACGTATACTTTTGGTTGGATGATAATAAAGCGAAGCCAAAGCTACAGCAGTACCATCGCCATGATGAGCATCGTTTGTACGCTCAAATATCACCCCAGCGCCCCAAGCTTGAGTAAACTTATATTCATATTCAACACCAAACGTAAACTCAGTCTCACTATCAAAATGTGTAGTACCAATAAAAAAACCAGGAATATGCTTTACCTCATCACTGGCTTGAGCAATTGGAGCTAAAAAAGTTAATAAACATACCGTGAGCTTTACAGTTTTATTTTTCATAATTTTCTCTTTTAAATAAGGAAACAAAAAAACTCCCACACTACATCACCGTCAGTATTCCTTATAACAAAGCTAAAATGTAATAACTAAATAAACTGTTAAAAAAAATTTATTTCATATGTGGGGCAATATCACTAGTAAATATAGGAAGGGTTGCTTACTTAGTAAAATTTTTTATGAAATCATTCAAGACTATAAATGACGCAGTTTTATTTATATGAAACATGCTTATTTTTGCTGGGTGGGGTAACTCTTATCACTAATCACGATAGCAACATAGATTGAGGGCTATATTAATACCTATTCTCTGTACAGCACTCTATAGAAAGAAGTAAGGGAACACTTAAAAAACGTTGAGAGGAAGCTACGAAGATATTAAGTCGTCATTAGATCATAATGATCGCCAAAAAACCAGAACAGCAATATAGCGTAACGCCTTGCACCTCTAAGTAGGGACTACTTTTAATTAAATACCTGCAAGCCAAAATAATGGGCTATGCCATTTAAAATATTGGTAACCGCAACCGAGCTTAAAATAAGCCCCATAATTCTACTTATTATACTTGCACCACTATCACCAATTAATTTATGTACATGCGTTGCAAGCAGTAACAAAACCAGTACAACCGCTAATACAGCAAGCATCATTGAAGACGTTAGTAATTGCTCAACCCAGGTATATTCTTCATTACGAGTCATTAATACGGCGCCTAACATAGCGCCAGGGCTCGCGATAGACGGAATCGCAAGCGGAAAAATAGCGGTTTCAGTGCTGTCGCGTACACTTTTAATTTCGGCTTCAGGTTTACTTTCACCAAATATCATTGAAAGCGCAAAAATAAGTAATATGATACCGCCGGCTATTTGAAAAGCCGAAAGTGGAATTTCAATTGCGTTAAGTAATTGCTCACCTGCGAGTACAAAAAATAAGAGCACTAATGCAGATACGCCTACCGCTTTAAATATAACTTTACGTTTAAATTTCTCATCATCACCACGTGTGACTGCAATAAATACAGGTACAGTGCCAATGGGGTCAATAACCGCAAAAAAGAAAATAAATATAGCCAATAGTTCGTGCATTACTGGGTTTCCTAGGTAAAAAGCGCTTAATAAAAACGCTGCAACTACAACACAGTATGTTAGTATATCACGGTAGCATAAGGATAAGAGTAATGATGAATATAGAATCACTCGTAAGTAAAGCAAAACAAGTTTGTGACAACCGTGGTGCGCGTTTTACGCCTATCCGCGAGAAAGTATTTCGTCTATTAGCCAGTGCACAAGGTGGTGTTGGTGCATACGATTTGCTTGAGCAATTAAAAGTAACTGAAACAGGTGCTAAACCTGCAACTATTTATCGTGCATTAGACTTTTTAGCTGAACTAGGTTTTATTCATAAAATTGAAAGCACAAATGCATTTATGCTGTGCCATCATTTTGATCATATTCACCCGGTACAATTATTAATTTGCGATACATGTGGCTTTGTTAAAGAATTACACTCGAGTGTAATTTCGCATGAGCTTAATAATCTAGCTGCCGAAGGTGGCTTTGTCGTATCAGGGCAAACAATAGAAGCACATGGTAAATGTGAATCTTGCAGAGCATCATAATCCTTCAAAGTTATCCTTAGTGACTATACTCAAACTATATAGTCATTTCACAGAACAAATTTAAGAGTAGCCACTATGAATGTAGAATTCATCAATCCTTTTTTATCTTCTTTAATTAATGTTTTAAGCACTATGGCTCAAACTCAATTGAAGCCGGGTAAACCTCGCATTAAAACTGATGAGATAGCCTGTGGTGATGTATCAGGTTTGATTGGTATGGTTGGCCCGCAAACGCGAGGATCATTTTCAATTACATTTGATGAAGGATTAGCATTAACCATCATGGAGCGTATGCTTGGCGAACGCCCTGATACCATAGATGAAGAAGTTACCGATATGGTTGGCGAAATAACCAACATGGTAACTGGTGGTGCTAAAAATTTACTTGGCGAGAAAGGCTTCGACTTTGATATGGCAACGCCTATTGTGGTATCGGGTAAAGGTCATACAATTACTCATAAAAGCCAAGGTAAAAAGATCATCATGCCATTTAGCTGTGACGCAGGTAATGCAAACATTGAAGTTAGCTTCGATAAACTATGAGTTGGCAGCAAAAGCAAATTACATTAAAACCTCGCCTGCGAGGTTTTCATATAATTGATGGCGAAATATTATCTCAACTTCCTGAACTGGCGAGTTACAAAATAGGCTTGTTACATTTATTTATTCAGCATACCTCAGCGAGCCTTACAATAAACGAAAATGCAGATCCCACTGTTCGTATGGACATGGAAAGCCATTTCAATAAATTCGTTCCTGAGCGTCAACCTTACTACCGCCACGATTATGAAGGTGATGACGACATGCCCGCGCATATTAAAACCAGTACGTTAGGCTGCGAGCTAAGTATTCCTATTTCAAATGGTTATTTAGCGTTAGGTACATGGCAAGGCATTTATTTAGGTGAACATCGTAACTCAGGCGGAGCTAGACGTATTATAGCAACTATTCAGGGGGAGCTATTTTAACAAAAGCTTCAGGTTTCAAAGTATTAGCTCTTCTGTACCTCACTCATACCTCATAACTTCAAAGTACGACACCTTTCTTGTGGCGCTGAGCTCGCGCGAAGCGATAGCTTCTAACAACCAAAACTTCAATGCTGAATATTGCACATAGAATAAAGTAGATAAGAGAGATTTTAAATTATAATTTTATTTATGATTTTTAATATAGAAAATTTTGAAAGGATATAAAAAGATTGGAGCGGTACACGAGGCTCGAACTCGTGACCTCGACCTTGGCAAGGTCGCGCTCTACCAACTGAGCTAGTACCG
>NZ_JBEOOQ010000015.1:0-94408 GCF_040309305.1 Pseudoalteromonas sp. RB2-MNA-CIBAN-0110
AAGTGGTGTGAGCCATTAAGCTAACTTGTACTAATTACCCGTGAGGCTTAACCATACAACGCCAAACGCGTTTTATGTGATAGTGAAACAAGCGAAGAAGTTAATATAACTAAAGTAGATATTACTAAGAAAGACTTAAAAAATATTATCAGATATTTTCCAAATTCAGTTAGTGCGTAGCGATACGGATTAACGCCCAAATTTGCTTGGTGACAATAGCGTTTTGGACCCACCTGATCCCATGCCGAACTCAGTAGTGAAACGAAACAGCGCCGATGATAGTGTAGCATTTGCTATGTGAAAGTAGGACATTACCAGGCTTCAAATTGTAGAAAGCCCGAATCTAACGATTCGGGCTTTTTTACGTCTGCAGAAAAGTGAAATGTGCGTAATTAATACACACTCACATTAATACGCATCACGTAGGGCGGGCGAGCATAGCGACTCCCGACGCTAAAATCATGAAAAATATCCGCTCAGCAATGAGTGCGCATCATTTTCACTATGACTCTCCACCGCTGTGGGCACTATGACATTACACAAGCTTCACATTGTAGAGAGCCCACATCTAACGATTCGGGCTTTTTTACGTCTGCAAAAAAGTAAAGCTTGGGTGGGTTTTTCATATATCGGATTATAATTAAATCAATTACGCTTTATCAAACACCCACATTAAACACTCAATCCTAGTGAACGACATGAATTAAGAATCTGTTTTATCTCCTACTTAGTTGATAAGTATCTATATAAGTATAATCAAGCTCTATCTCAGTAATATTCAAGAGGGGTGAGGTGCTTTTCCATGTAAATAGTATTACCTAGATGCTTAATGTTTTTATAGAACACATATATTGTTCCAACATGTAATTCATTGACTATAATGATTAATCCTAGTTATGACTTTGCTAGCTAAACTTAGATAGCGGTAAAATGCGCTACTTAAAATAATTAAATAATTGATTATCCGAACAGGTGAATTATTTCATCGTTAGCATAATTAATCTTCACTGTATTTTGCATAATTCAACAAAGGATTTAATTTTCTCTGATGCGATATAAAATATCTTGGTGCTTACTTTTTACCACTATGCTTACTCATTTTTCTGCTTTTTCTAATGAGTTTGAATTTTCTGGTTATGCTCGAGTTATTGGTGGCTACTTAGACGAAAAAAATGTCGAATATAAGGGATATGAAGACAGCATTAAATTTTCTCCATCTAGTTTAATTGGATTCCAAGGCGAGTATCAGTTTGATGATAAGTGGTCTGCAACAGCTCAAGTTTTGCTAAGAAGCAATAACACAACAGCTTCCGATAACTCAGGGTTAGAGTGGTTATATTTAACATATAGACCGACGGATAATATTCAAATAAAACTCGGAAAATTACGCACACCTTTTTTTACCATGAGTGACTTTTCGGATGTTGGTTTTGCGTACCCATGGATCAATCCACCTCAACAAGTTTATGATACTTATTTATTTAAAACGTTTAATGGCATAGATGCTGTTTATAAATTTGGTGCAGAAAATTTTGATGTGAGCTTTGAAGGTTACTATGGTGAAGAGTCGGGTGATATAGGTATTGGCGCCTTAAGAACGGGCTTTGAAGTTGATAACCTTTTAGGATTTATTGGTAAGATTAATATTGAAAACTTAGAGTTTAGAGTTTCCCGTTATAATGGGAATATCAAGCTTGATATTGATGAGATAAGACAGCTAGAAAACGTACTCGATAGTCTTAACTTTACAAAAAGCGCTAGCTCGGTAAAAACAAAAGGTCGAGCACATGCAGACCAATTTGGTGTGATTTACGATAATTTAGATTATTTTTTTAGAGGTGAGTGGATCCGCATAAAAACTGACCTAGGGATAGTGCCTATAATTCAAAGCTATTATTTAACTGCCGGTGTTAATTATGCCCCTTTTACTTATCACTTAACATTTGCAGATAGCGACGTTGAAACTCGTTCTGCTGAGAATGAAATTCCGTTAGGTATTAATAGCGACTTAGATCAACTTGCATATGGGTACAATCGTATTTTTGATGAATCTACGCCTGATTCAATTAAGAGTTGGACAGTTGGTGTACGCTGGGATGTGTTGCCAAATCTTGCCTTAAAAGCTGAATTTTCAACGCTAGAAGGCGACGATGTAAAAGACTCGTTTTTTGTTACTCCTGATGACTCTGATTTTGATAAAAAAACTAATCTTTATCTTATTGGTTTGGATTGGGTGTTTTAATGATATTTTTTAAACCTATTAATAACATTAAAAAAACTATGATGCTCTTTGTAGTCGCTAGTAGCCTATTTGGTATTAGCATTTCAGTTTATGCAGAAAATACAAAGTCCTCGAACGTCATTATTGTAGTAAATACCACAGACCAAAACTTATCTTTTAGTAAGCAACAAATTCGCCATATTTATATGGGTGGAGCTATGAGCAGACAATTTAAAGCTGTTAACCTATTTGTCGGCAATCCGCTTAGAATAAATTTTAATACTAGGATGGTAGGTCTTACTGAATCTAGAATACAAGCTTATTGGGCCCAAATGCGATTCACTGGGCGCAGCAAACCACCTGTTGAGTTTGAGTCTACAGAAGAGGTTATAGAATACTTACTAACCGTTGAGGACTCAGTAGCTTACCTTCCTGCAGGGATCACTATACCTAAAGAGCTCACCATAATTTCACTAAATTAAAAGTAAGTCGTTTAGTTAGAAAAAGCATCAATTGCACTGAGTTATTTTGTAGTTATTGTTAGTTCTTTAAATAATGTTTCTGCTCGTTCAATTGCTTGTGGTAGTTGTGCAATGCACACTGGCTTTGCAAAATAATAGCCCTGCATTTCATCACTACCATGTGATACTAGGTAGTTAGCTTGATCGGCTGTTTCAATCCCTTCGCTACATATTTTCAAACCAAGGCGCTGGCCTAAATCGAGTATTGCTTGTAATACCGCAGTGTCTTTTGCTGAGCTTGCATATTGATTTACAAACATTCGATCTATTTTTAATGTATCAATTTCAATTTTAGTAAGATAACTCAATGAAGAGTAACCAGTGCCAAAATCATCTAATGCAATCGAGCCGCCCATAGCTTTTACTTGATTAAAAAATTTATTAGCGTTCTCAAAATTTTCTAAATAGCTTGATTCTGTTATTTCAAACTGAATGTTTGAAATATTTACGCTATGTTCAAGTAGTTTACTTTTTACAGTATGAATGAAGTTATGATCTTTTAAGTCATGGCTTGAAAGGTTCATGGAGACGAGTACATTGTTCCCCATAAGTTGTTTTAGCATTTGCATATCTTTAAATACTTGTGTGATAACCCATTGAGTAATCGCTTTTATTTTACCTGCTTGTTCCGCAATAGGTATAAACTCACCAGGAGAAACAAAGCCTAGCTTTTCACTTTGCCATCTTATTAAGGCTTCTAAACCTTTGGCTTCTCCTGTACTCGACATTTTAAGCTGGTAAAATAACTCAAATTCATTTTGTGTTATTGCATGAGTTATTAAGTTAGCGACTTGCGATTTTCGTTTGTTATCTTCAAGCATCTTATGATGGAAAACGGTATATGCACCTTTGCCTTTTTCTTTTGATGTGTACATTGCAATATCAGCATTACTAATGAACGTATTTATATCAAATTTAGCTTCTTTGGCACTCGCTATACCAATACTAATACCTGCTGGTACGTCCCATTCGTTTATAGTGAACGGCTCTTTCATACCCTCAATGATACTTTCGGCGATATCTATAACGATAGACTGCTCAGTGATATTAGGTAGCATAATTAAAAACTCATCGCCGCCTAATCGCGCAATTATGTCGCTACTTCGCAGATGGCTTTTCACTTTATTTGCGACGGCTTGTAAAAGCATATCCCCGGTTTCATGGCCAAGTGTATCGTTAACCCCTTTAAAGCTATCAACGTCAAAAAACATAATTGCAATGTCTTGGTCGTTACTTTTACTACTAGCTAACTCAAGTTTAAGCAGCTCCATAAAAAACATGCGGTTAGGTAGGCCTGTTAATATATCGTAGTTAGCGAGGCGCTCCATTGAATGTGTTTGTACTAAAAGCTGTGCGGTGTGTTTATGATTGGTTTGAACTTGGGAGTCAATTGTTTGTAGTAATGTATTAATGTCATTACCAAGTTGAGATACTTCATCGTGTCCAGTTACTTGATATTGAAGCTTATAATTTGTTGATTTTTCTACTTTCTGTGTGAATTCTGAGAGCTTTAAAAGTGGGCTTAATAAACGCTGATATATCCAAAATGAAATAATAATGGTGAGTACAATAATTAAAACTACAAAGGGTGCTGCACTGTAAAAAAGGCTAACCTTACTTTCATCTAATGGTTTTTTAAAGTCTTGTACAATGAGTAAATACCCAATAGGAAACTGTTCCTCCCCAATTGCCTTTAAGGCAACTAGTCCTTCATTGGTTATTGTAACCGCGTAAGGTAAATCTTTAGGTTGAATACTGACGAGTTCAGGTTTGAAGTTCTCTAGATATAGATAGTTAGGGCGCACGTATGACTGAATTAACTGCCAGTCAGCATCAAATACATTTACAAACTTAATATGTTCGTATCGATCAAAACCGAGCAATTCGGTAGTTATGGAGAACAAGTCAACTTGCTCAGACATAACGCGTAATAAACTATCGGAAATGTTTGAAGACATTGCATCTAAGTTTTGTTTAACAGATTGACGATACAAATCTTCGTGCTCATTAATCGCGAGGAAGAAAACTAAATTTGCGCTAAATATAATTAAAACTGTTGTTATTATAATAAATTTATACCGAATACTATGAAGCATCAAATTTAACCCTTAACCGTCATTTAATTATGTTTTAGTTATTATTATGTAATCAGACAATCCATAATTACAAAAAAAGTTACTTACTTCGCCCTTTTTAGCACTAAAAATCTAACATTAAGAATGCTTTTAAATTCATATACTAAATATAGCTGTTTATTTAATTTTGTACTGACTTACTTTGTTGCAATTTCATTCTTGGTTTAATAAGTGACCTGTGTAAAACTACCTGAGTTAATTTAGTAAATCAGGTGACATGAATGTCGAATATTAAAGCTTGGAAACTTATAAGCCTGTTTTGTTTGTTCGCAGTGCTTATGGGTTGTCAATCGAAAGAAGAGCAGCTGCAACAAACAATTCAAGAGTCTATTAAAAAGGTAGATACGGAGCTGTCTCAGCTTGGTACTGCACTCGATAATGGAAGTGTACGCAATGCTGTGTTACTTAAAGAATATGGCGAGCTTCTTAAAAAACAACAACCAGAGCTTACAAAAGTTGTTGATGTAATTACCCTTGATGCAACGCGCCAAGGCGCACTTTATAGTGGCTTAACACAGCGACTTAAAGATATTAAAGGAACTTACTTAATTCCTCCTTACGAAGATACGTTACATAGCATTGATTTGTTGCGTGATGCATCTAAACCTACGCTATTTTCTGATGCGTTAACCGATCCTATTAACATGCTAGCAGATATGTCGAAAGGCACTTTAGCGCGTGTAGGCGCAATTAGTAAGCAAGCTGAAGGTGAGGGTGTTGGTAACCAAATGGTAGGTAACCCAAACTATGGTAACTGGCAATCAAATAGTAACGGTATTAGCTTTTGGCAATGGTACGGAATGTACCGTATTTTAGGTGATGTATTTGATCGTGTTGAATACGGAAGCTGGAGTAAGCGCCGAAAGTATAGCTATTACAATGACTATGGCCGTTCGCGTTATTCAAGCCCTAAACAAATTAAAACCCAAAGCGCTTTAGAAACACGCACGCGCCAAACATACCAACGCCAAGGTAAGCAGTTTACCAGTCCTTATGCGAGTAAAAAAACAGGTGCATCAGGTTTAAGCCGTAGTAGTTATACGCCAGCAAAAAGCCGCAGTAGTTATTCTCGTTCGAGCAGTTATAGCAATAGCTCAGGATCGGTGCGTGATAGCGGTAGCAGAACCTCTCGTGGCGTGAGCCGTGGTAAGTAAAAGAATAAAGTTGGAGTTAGAATAATATGTATGAATTTAATGGAATAACTATGTGGTCACTGCAAGCGCTGGCGATTGATTTTGCAATTATTGTTTTATTATTTGTAAGCCTTAAATATATAAAAGGCTGGGTTTCAAACTTACATGCAAATGATGAAATAACAGAGCGTGATAACTTTGCTTTTGGGATTAGCTTTGCCGCTGGCTTAGTGGCACTGGCGATTGTATTAACGGGTGTAAGTAGCGGAGCTTTTGCTGCAACACTGCAACAAGAAGCACTGCAAATGTTAGCTTATGGCGCATTAGCAATTGTACTGATTAAGTTGGGTCACTTTTTTCAAGATAAAGTAGCTCTTCGTAAAGTAAGCCTGCACGACGAAATCGTTAAAGGTAACGTTACAGCTTCAATAATTGATTTTGGCCATGTTGTCAGTGTTGCTATCGTTATTCGCTCAGCTCTTTTATGGGTGGCTACTGACGGCTGGCATGGTCTTCCAATTGTAATTGCCGCCTTTATTATAGGTAGTGTTGTATTACTACTTGTTAGCCAGTACCGAGTGCAGTTATTTAAGCGTACAAATAAAAGTGGCGACTGCCTACAACAAGCAATTGTTGATGGTAACTTAGCTGTGGGTATTCGTTACGCTGGATTTTTAGTCGGTAGTGCATTAGCTATTACAGCAGCAACGGGTGTTGCACCTTACGCGGCTGATAATATTAATGCGAGTTTACTATACTGGGCTATTAGCGCAGTAGTGAGCCTTGTTGCATTTATTATTTTGCACTTAGTGACAATTAAAATAATTTTATCTGGTTGCGATATTTCCGATGAAGTTAATCGTCAAAAAAATGTAGGTGTAGCTACTATTTCTGCAGCAGTATCATTTGCTGTAGGTATCACTATGGCAACATTACTAGGCGCATAATCAGTGTCATCAACCACAACTAGCCCAAGTAAGTCTCGCTTACTTGGGCACGATATACTACTTATTACTGTTATGGCCGTGCTTGCTGGGTGCGGCCTTATTTATGAATACTTACTGTCTCATTATGCGGGCCGTGTACTTGGCTCGGTAGAGAGCGCTATTTACGCCATGATCGGTACTATGATTGTAGCAATGGGCTTAGGCGCTTTTTTAGCGCGTTGGTTTAAAGATGCATTTACCGCTTTTGCTTGGCTAGAAAGCATTATTGCTTTGGTTGGCATGGGCTGCATTTTAGCGATAGCGGGTGTAATAGCAGTTAGTTATTCTCTTCCTCATTTATTTTCGAGCATTTTTAATTTACCCCCTGATGTTGTACTTAATGGTTACGTATTTCAAAAGCTACAAGAGTGGTCACGTTTTCTACCTTATGTTTTTGGTTTAATACTGGGCTTATTTATTGGTATGGAAATACCGCTTATAGCGCGCATTCGTCAGCACGTTTATGGCCGTTTTTTAGAAAACAACGCAGGGACTATTTATGGTGCCGATTATATTGGTGCTGGTATTGGTGCAGCCATTTGGGTAAGTATCATGCTCTCAATGCCTATAATGCAAGCTGCAGCGTGGACGGCGTTATTTAATATCATTGCGGGGCTCGCGTTTTTATGGCGCTACCATACCCATGTGCGCTTTGCTAAGGCACTTTTAGTTTGCCATATAGTATTACTGGCATTATTTGGCTTTATTTTAGTATTTGGCAGTAGCTGGATGAACAACCTAAGTAATGTTTTATACAAAGATAAAGTAATTTATTCGCAAGCAACTAAATACCAACACGTAGTTTTAACCGAAAGATTAAGCAAAAACCAACCTCAGCCAATTACCGATTTATATTTAAATGGGCGTTTACAGTTCTCAAGTATTGATGAGCAAATATATCATTCAATGCTGGTTTACCCTGCAATGCTTGCCTCTAACAGACACGACCGTGTATTAATAATTGGTGGTGGTGACGGGCTTGCACTTAGAGATGTTTTAAAGTGGCCTGTAAGTGAAGTAACGCTAATAGATTTAGACGCGCAACTACTCAATTTATTTGGTCATAAAGACGGTGACTTTACGCCGCCAGAGCACATCAATAAGCGATTACTACAGCTAAACAATAAATCGATGCATGACTCGCGAGCCAACATAATTGTGGGTGATGCATTTTTAGAAGTTGAAAAGCTACTTGACCAAGCTAAGCAGTTCGACACTATTTTAATTGATTTACCTGACCCTAATCATCCTGATCTAAATAAAATGTACAGTGATTACTTTTATAATCATGTACGGCAGTTATTAGCACCCGATGGCGCAATGGCGGTTCAATCAACCTCACCTTATCATGCTAAAAAAGCATTTTTAAGTATAGGTAAAACGGTTAAAGCTGCAGGGTTTGGTTATGTTGAGCAATATCAGCAAAACATACCTTCGTTTGGGCAGTGGGGCTGGACTATAGCCACTAAAATGGGGCAGTCGGCCAGTGGTCGTATTAATGATACGACGGCTATGCCTGTGCCATCAAGGTGGATTAGTAAAGAATATTTATTGGCAAGTTTTGTATTTCCTAACCACTACTTTGAACAAGTTAAAAGTATTGAGGTCAATAGGTTAGGATCTGGTCAGTTGTATGATTACTACCGAACTGCATGGCAAATAGAAAGCGAATTGTATAAAAACTAATAAAACATGGTTGACATAATATGTCGACCATGAGAATCTTAACTCAGACATAATATGTCAAACGACAAAAGGCAGAGACATGGAATTAAATGAACTTTCAATAAAATTAGCTTCTTGTGAAACCGAAGGCGCTAACTTTGAGTCTTTCTTGATTGCCAACCCTGGCGAGCAAGATGTTTTACAAGTCATTGTTGATGGAAATGATGAACTTCCAATTTTTGTTACGCAAACGCAAGAGCAGTTATTATGTATTAGCTACTTGTTTGACGAAGATGAAGTTAAAAGTGAATTACGCGACGAATTAAACGAAACATTATTACGTTTAAACGTGCCAATTCCACTGAGTGCATTTGCTAAAATCGATAACAAATACGCGATTTTTGGTGCACTGTCGGTAAATTCATCATTAGATGACGTTACCCACGAACTAGTGACATTAGCCGATAACGCTATCGATGCACTAGAAGCCGTGACCTTGTATTTAAACGATTAATAGCTAGTTAGTGGAGTTAAGATTATGAGTATTTTAAAAAAATTATTTACAGCCGTACGTGGCGGCGCTCGTGAAGCAGGCGAAGCAATTGTAGACAAAAATGGCATCCGTATTTTTGAGCAAGAAATTGCAGACGCGCAAAATGCACTTCACCGAGCTAAAAAAAGCCTTACTGAAGTAATGGCTAAAGAAATGCAAACTAAGCGTAAAATTAGCGCTGTAGATGCATCAATCGCTGAACATGAAGCGTATGCAGGCCAAGCTCTTGAAAAGGGCAACGAAGCATTAGCATTAGAAATTGCAGAAAAAATTGGTGACTTTGAAGCTGAAAAAGCTGAAAACGAGCAAGTATTGTCTGGCTTTAGCAATCACATTGTTGCGCTTAAGCAGCAAGTTAAAGATGCTGAAAAATCGATTAAAGAGAATCAGCGTCAGCTTACAATGGTTAAAACCACTGAAAGCGTACAGCAAGCAACAATGGCTGTTAATAGCACGCTTAATACAAACAGCTCGTCTATGACATCGGCTCGTCAATCGCTTGAACGCATTAAACAGCGCCAACAAGATCGAAGTGACCAGCTTGGTGCTGCAAAGCAACTTGAGTCAGACGTAAATGGCGATGACTTAAAAGCAAAAATGGCTGAAGCAGGCATTGGCGACACAAGTCCAAAAAGCGCTGATATTTTAGCTCGCATCAAAGCGAAGCAAAATAGCTAACCATTACGTTTATACTTTAAAAAGGTAACCGAGTTTTTCTCAGTTACCTTTTTTGCTTAAAAGGCAGCCTTCCTATGTTTAATTTTTTCAAATCTAAAAAAGAGCCAGAACGTCAACTTAATCATCCGAGCGATCTTAAAAAAGGCGACATGTTTAGCGTTATTGACTCATTTGCCTATCCTGCATGGTTAAAGGGTGAAACATTACGTGTTACTGATATTCAGACTTACCAATATCAGCACAGTAGTGATACTGAATTTGTACTTGAGACAAATAGTGGCCAAGTTGTATTTTTACAAATTGAGCAAGATGACGGCGAAGAGTGGGCTAACTTTTCTATTAAAATTCAGCGAAACGAAGTTGAAGAGATATTTAGCCTTGATGAGTTTGCGCGTATTTTTGATGAAGAGTCGTTAACCCACATTACAGTGCAAAATACACCAGAGCGCTTTATGCAGTTTTTAGCTAAAAGCTATCAACAAAGCGAGTCGCCTTATGTGTGTTATTTCCATAATAAAGATTACCGCAACCAAACTTTGCCTCGCTATGAGCAAGAAGGTGGTGAGCCATGTGAAATGATTTGCTTAGCGTCAGATAATGAAGGCTTTGGTTTAAATATCGAAATTTGGGATGGCGGCGAAACCGAAGTATCGCTAACGCTCATGCGTCCAATGTCAGACATTGTAGACTTGTTTCCCGGAGATGCTAAGTGAGTGATGCTAAAGATAAGTGGTTACGTCAGGAACAAGCTGTACGTGCCACACAAATGGCATTCGATCTAAGCAGCGAAGTTCAAAAGCTGATAAAAAAGCAGGCAATTGATCAAGAGCTAACGCCGTCAGATATGATCCGAAAAATACTTGGCTTAGACGTAAAGTCTAAAAAAACGCGTCAACGTTTATCGTTTAACTTAAATGATGATGAAATAGCGCAACTAGCCAGTCGCTTTGATGTACAAAGCGATGATAAGCGAGCCGTAAAACAACAAGTAGCTGATTTATTAATAGCTCACACTAAAAATAAAAAAGTGAAATAATTTAATTAGGTTTTTATGAATATTGTTTTAATTGCTTACTTAATTATTTTTGCGTTGTTTGGTACTGCGGCGAGTTATTTTGTACGTTTTATTTATGCATATTGGGTGCTTAAAACAATGCCCATGAAATACATTATTAAAGCGGGTATTTGCGTGGTACTGGTGGTAGTAATTTCAGCGTTAATTCCGTATTTAAGTTAACGCTGAAATTAGCTTATACGCGGCCGTTTTTATTTTATATCAAACGACTGGCATTGGTGGTTAATACACAGCGATTGCACTTCAAGTACAGGAGAACAATCAGTTAAGCCTTGTGCTTTATTTTGTATGTTTTCTTGTTTTGTTATTTGTTGAGCAAGCTGTTCTGCTTCTTCTTGAGATGTGTTTAGCGTTGAATAAACAGCATATTTACTCGGTCCGCCGCATGAGCGGGCGCCCACTTCAAGTACTTTGCACTGAAAGCTTGCAGTGCAGCTATTATTACTCACCATGTTATTCAGATCATAGTTTAAGTCAGATAAGTTTTTACTTTGCTCATTTGACGTCACAGTACTAGCACAACCACTTAGTAATAAAATGCTGCTAGCAATGCTTAAAATTGATAGTTTAATTGCCGATGGTAAACATCTCATAACGTTATCCTTAAAATGCACTTACCGCTGAGCCTTCAAGTTTAACACATTTATTTTCAACACACTGCGTGCTTGGCGTTGTTAAATGCTGACAAATGCTCATCATCCCTTTTTGTGAATTATAACTACTTTCAAGCTTAGTAATTTTATCGCTAAGGACAGCTACTTGTTCCTCAGACGCGGTGTTTGTTGAGTACACAACAAAGCTGCTTGGCCCACCACATGCGCGACTGCCTACTGCACTTACTCTACATTGGGTGCTGGTATCACATTGCTTATCTGTAATTAGCGTATTTAATTCGGTTTTAGCTGTTTTTATATCGTCTATTGAAACGTTTTTTAAATCAGCTTTTGGTATTTTTTCAGCAACTACGTTCTTTTTAGTATTTTCTTGTAATTGAGTGTTTTCTTTTAGCTTTTGTAGCTCTTGCTTTGGTGCTTCAGCTTCTGAGGTGATTGTTACTTGCTGCGTTTCAGTGGGTGCTTTATCTAAGCATGCAGTTAAACACAGTGGTAAAAGTATGGCTAACAATGGGGTACGCATAACAAACCTTGATAGTGATGAAATATTCATCACTATCATACACGGTGCATTTTTTACGGCAATAAAAACTATATTATCAAGTAATTAAAGCCGTGAAAAATACCGTTTTGTTAAAGTCCACCCTGCGTTAGTTTGGTGGGGTTAAGTAGTTTTTCGAGTTCACTGCGTGGTAAATCAGTTTCTTGTTCGGCTACATCAATAATAGGGCGGGCTTCTTTATAAGCCTGCTTTGCTATTTTTGCTGCTTTTTCATAACCGATCACCGGATTAAGTGCCGTCACTAAAATTGGATTTTTAGCGAGCGCTTTATCTATATTAGGCTGATTTACCTTAAAGCTGGCAATGGCTTTATCGCCCAATGCCTGCGCGCTATTGGCAAGTAATTCTATGCTTTGTAAAATATTATACGCAATGACTGGCAGCATAACGTTTAGCTCAAAATTACCCGCTTGGCCTGCTACGGTAATCGTGGCGTCGTTGCCAATAACTTGTGCGCTTACCATGGCTGCGGCTTCTGGTATTACTGGGTTTACCTTACCTGGCATAATAGACGAGCCCGGTTGAAGTGCTTCAAGCTCTATTTCACCTAAGCCCGCAAGTGGTCCTGAATTCATCCAGCGTAGGTCATTCGCTATTTTCATTTGTGCTACAGCGAGTACTTTTAATTGCCCCGAAAGCGCGACTATGGCGTCTTGTGAACCTATATTATAAAAAAAGTTACTACTGGGCGTAAATCTAATACCTACATTGGCACTCAGATTTTCTGTAAATTTTGCTGCAAATTTAGGGTCGGCATTTATTCCTGTTCCAACGGCTGTACCGCCTTGTGCAAGTTCGCATACACGCTCTAAGCTATGTCTAATTCCTGCTGCGGCATGATTAACTTGTGACTGCCATGCACTTAGTGTTTGATCAAACGTTACAGGCATTGCATCCATTAAATGCGTACGGCCCGTTTTAACTATATGGCCTACTTCAGCTTTTTTCTTTTCCAGGCTTTGCGATAAGTTTTCAAGCGAAGGAAGTAATTTATACACTACATTTATTGCGCTACTGAGTGCGATAGCAGTAGGGACTACATCGTTAGAGCTTTGCCCCATGTTTACATCATCATTAGGGTGAATGCTTTCACTGCCTAATCGGCTAGCAAGCGTTGCAATAACTTCGTTGGCATTCATATTTGAGCTTGTGCCTGAACCAGTTTGAAAAATATCAACGGGGAAATGCTCAACATGCTCGCCATCAATGATACTTTGACAAGCTTGCTCAATAGCATCGGCTTTAGCTTTGCTTAAATGGCCAAGCTCGCAGTTACTTTGCGCAGCAGCTTGTTTTATATAAGCCAGTGCAGTGATAAATTGCTTTGGCATAGATAAGCCACTAATGGCAAAGTTATTAACTGCTCGTTGTGTTTGCGCCTGATAGAGCGCATCAGTAGGTACTTGTAGCTCGCCCATGCTGTCTGATTCTGTTCTAAAGTTGCTCATAAGTGTGCTCCTTAAAAAGGGTTGAATTCGTGACTAAGAATACGAGCTTCACGCTCAAGTATTAAAAATTGTGCAGTATTGTTATGCACTTTATAAAACCGTTTTAGTGCTAATAAAGGTTTGTATAACTGCTCTAAACATTGTTTACGAATAGCATTATGTATAAGAGGGTCGCACATTTTGTTCATAATTTCATGGTGTGTGCGTCTAAGATAAAACTCTTGAAGCAAGGGATTACGTTGTTGCTCAAATTTTTTGGCGACGTTAAGGGCGGTTTCTATGTAATCGGCAACGAGCATGGGTGCATGCAGGCCAGGTCTTAAGCAATGGCAAGAGAGTTCTTGATGGTAACGATGCTGGGCATAATTTGAAGACATAAAAAAACCGACTTAAGTTAACGATAATAGTTATCATTACATTTAATCGGTTTCAGTGTAAACAGTTATTATAAAAATTATTTGCGATACTAATTTGAGTTTTAATTGTAGCCAAGAATAAATATCTGATCTGTTTCATGTTTGGTCATCGCCTGTTGATTATGTTTAGGGTGCGAAAGTAAATCGATTACTGTAGCTCTCATATCAACGGCGTAACTATGATCGTCGGTGGTTTTTTCGGTTATAGCAATAGCTGCGTCTACAGCGGTATAAGGGGGTATATGCATAATTTTATCCTTTGAAATTTAATATAAGTTAAACCCTTTAGTGGGTTAGTTATATAAAAGCATATTACGTACCAATCATAATAAATTAACTCAACCATATGATAGTTATAATGTTTAAAAATTATCTTTTTTTCATCACGACAAAATAAGCTAAATTTGCTTTACTGTTGTGCATTAATCTACAATTTTGGTGCACAGTAATGACAAAGCCATTTTCACAAGCCTGTGAAAACAATAAAGCTCCTATTTTAAAGCAATTAAAAACCGTATTAAAAAATACTAAAACAGTACTCGAAGTTGGCTCAGGAACCGGCCAGCATAGTGTTTTTTTTGCAGAGCAATTACCACATTTACAATGGCATACAAGTGATCGTGCTATAAACCACGAAGGGATTAATTTATGGCACCGCGAAGCTAATTCAACTAATTTACATGCACCATTTGAGCTTGATTTAAATAATGAGTGGCCAATAGATAAAGTTGACGCTATTTATACTGCAAACACATTTCATATTGTAAGTTGGCAATTAGTTGAGCGTTTTTTTGACGGTGTTAAACGCCACTTAAATAGCGACGGTATGTTGTGTATTTATGGGCCATTCAAATACCAAGGTGAATTTACCAGCCCAAGTAATGATGACTTTAGTGCCTTTTTAACAGAGCGCGATCCGTTAAGTGGAATAAGAGATTTTGAAGCAGTTGAACAACTAGCTAAGCAAGCAGGGCTTACGCTTATTAGCGATACAGCCATGCCTGCAAATAATCAGTTACTCGTTTTTAAACGGCAGTAATGAGCTACATTGCTCTTTATATATATCAATATGGCCGCGTTCACGCTTTAAGTAGTCGCTTATTGCATTACTAAAGTCGCCATCAACAATATGGTGAGCAGAGTAGGTAAGTACGGGTTCAAATCCGCGTGCTATCTTGTGCTCACCTTGTGCACCCGAATGAAAACAGTTGAGTTTATGCTTTATTGCAAACTCAATACCTTGGTAATAACACAATTCAAAGTGCAGCGAATCTACTTCCTCACTTGCTCCCCAGTAGCGCCCATAAAGCGTATTTTTACCTACTAAACTAAGTGTTGCAGCAATCACGTTATCGTCTTTTTTGGCCAGCATAATAACGAGACTGTTAGCCATTAAGGCATGTAAAAGCGTAAAAAACTCCATATTTAAATAGCCCAAATGACCAGAGCGCTTTAAATAGGTACGCTGATAAAACTCACAAAACAATTGCATTATCTCGGGCGTAATTTGCGCCCCTTGCAGCCATTCAATATCAATGTTCTGTTGCGCTATTTTAGCTCGCTCTTTTTTAAGTGACTTACGTTTTCGTGAGCTAAGCATCTGCAAAAAGTCGTCAAAGGATTCATAACCTTTATTAAACCACTGAAATTGCACACCCACTCTTAACATGGCGTGTTGCTCAGTTAATGATGTTGCTTGAGCTTGATCGCAAAAGTTAACATGCCATCCCGACCACCTTTGCTCAGCACTGTGTAAGCTAAGTTGCTCTGTAATGTATTGATATACCGCATTTGGATTAGCGTGCTCGATAGCAATGCGCTTGCCTTCAATAGGGCTAAAAGGAATGCCAGATAGCCACTTGGGATAATATTCTAAACCGTGTTTTTCGTATGCCTCAGCCCATGCCCAGTCAAATACATACTCGCCGTATGAATGACTTTTTAAATACCCAGGTGCAAGTGCAACGAGCGTATCACTTTCAAAAATAGCGAGGTGATGGGGCTGCCAACCACTTTTTTGTGTTACGCATTGGCTTTGTTCAAGGGCATATAAAAAAGCATGTTGAGTAAATGGTTCATCACCAAATAAACGTTGCCACTGCGCCTGATCAATCTCATTAATACTGCTAAACCATTGGTGCGAAAACGTTCCCATGACTACTTACCTTGTAGTTGTTCTAAGCTGTTCTACGTTTTTAATAAACGTACTAATTTGCATTTTAAGCTCGGTAAAATGAGGATTATAAGTTAAGCGCTGTAAAGCCGGATAGTGTTTTAAGTTGGCGCTTGTACGCTCTCCTAGTTGTGGGTTTTTAGTTGTTTTACATGTTTTATATAGGGGCTCGTCGTTAATAAAGCTGCCACAATTGCGATAAGTTGCGTTAATTCCATAATGTGGATTTTGCGGTGAGTTAACAACAGCAATATGCGATATACCATGAACCTTTTTACATTGAGGTGTTGTGCATTGCGGATTATTTACTGTGTAGTCACTAGCAAAGTCTGGCGGTAAAATATCAGTACTTCCATAAAGTACTAAAGTATCGAGTGGCTTATATTTGATTGAATTACCTTGGTGTAATGCACTTAATAATTTTAGCGTGGCACGCGTATCTATCGTGGTATCAATATCGCTAAGTACACTAAAAATAGGTAATTTAAGTGCAGGGCGTTTGTTTAAGCTACTTACGCTTGCAAGTGACATTGCATCGTACGAAGCGGCAGCTGCATTTAAAGGAAATGACTCATACTTAGCAAAGTCTACATCGGCGTCTTTATCAATCCAATTAACAAAGGGTATGGCATCAATCCACTTTGCTATCCAGCCGTACTTATTATGTGGCTCGGAGCCTGGCGAATAAAGCATAAGCGCTTTAATTTTAGGGGATACAGTGTGTTTGGTTGCGTAATCAATAAGTAACGCTGCACCGGTAGAGTAACCTGCGAGTATCACCTCATCAAAGTCTTGTACGGAGCGTTCAATACCGTATTTTATTGCTTGTTGCCATTGGCTAACGTCTACATTGAGTAAAGCACTTGCGGCGCTTCCATGTCCTGGTAATAAAATAGTACGCACAGTATAGCCTTGCTGATAATACACTTGTGCTAAATCGTGATACGTAAAGGGGGAGTCAGTTAGTCCGTGGACTAATAGCGCAACTTTATTGCTGTTTGGATGCGTAAGCTCAAAAGGAGCAATAATATCTGCAATAGTAGGGTCAGGTTTTCGCTTACCTTGTGTTACTAATTGCTGATACGTTTGTGTAATAACAGGGCATGGCATATTTGCACGTGGATTGGCTTTATTTATATGTTTATATGCAAAATCTAAGTAATCGTTAAATGGTAAAATGGCGTGGTAATTAAAGCGCTGGTGGTTGTGCTCATTTTCAAAGCGTAATAAGCCTTGTTGCTTACTTTTTGTTATAAATTTAAAGTCGCTCGCCTGCGATATACAGTTTTGAGCGACAGCTGTATGAGAAAAAAGACTTAAAACAAAACCAAAAAATACTCTTAAAACTATTCTTAAAATTAAACCACTATTGTTCATTAACTTCTGCATATTGGACAAGACACTCGGTTAGCTTAATGAGTTCAAGCGGTTTTGCAAGATGTTGATTAAATCCAACTGCTTGTGCATGTGCTTTATCCTCTGGCATTACGTCGGCAGTTAAAGCAATAATCGGGAGTTCTTGTTCGGTTTTAAACTGGCGGATCAGGGCCGTTGCTCTATAGCCATCCATTATAGGCATTTGGCAATCCATAAGGACTAAATCAAAATGTTGTTTTTTCACTATATCGACCGCCAACTCACCGTTTTCTACTATATACGGCACAATCCCCAGCGAGCCAAGCATCGCTTTAATAACCATTTGATTTACTGGGTTATCCTCTGCGACCAAAATGTCTAGCGAAGTAATATTAGTATTATCAAATGTAATAACATGTTCTTTTTTAGGCTCTGTTGTTTCTAATCGCATTGAAAATGTAAAAGTAGAGCCTTTATCTACTTCACTTTTAAGGGCTATTTCTCCCCCCATTAATTGGCTTAGCTCTTTTGCTATTGTTAAGCCAAGCCCTGTACCGCCAAACTGCCTTGAGGTAGAACTATCAGCTTGGGTAAATGCGTTAAATAATTTTTTATGCTGGCTTGGTTTTATACCTATTCCGGTATCACTAACGTTTATAACGAGCTGTACTTTATTGGCGGCAGTAAACTCTGTTTCTATGTTTAAAGTAACGCTGCCTTGGCTTGTAAATTTAATCGCGTTACTACATAAATTAAGTAATACCTGCTCAATTCGCATAGGATCACCAATAAACCAGGTATTTAAAGGTAGCTTTGAGTTAACTTGCCAGTTAATACCTTTGTTAAGTGCGCTTTGTTCAAACATATTGTCTATGCGTGTTATTAAGGCACCTAGGTCGAATGCAATAGATTCAATAACTAACTTTTGGGATTCTATTTTTGATATATCAAGAATGTCGTTAATTAAGTTTAATAAACTTTTAGATGATGAGTTTATTTTATCTAAATAGCCAATGAGTGTACTTGCACTGTCTGTTTCTCGAGCAAGTGAAGAAAAACCAATAACGGCGTTTAATGGTGTACGTATTTCGTGGCTCATATTCGCTAAAAATTGGCTTTTAGCCTGATTAGCTAAATCAGACTGCTGCTTTGCTTGTGCGAGTGAGTGTGTACGCTCTGCAACTTGACGTGTAAGTGCAATCTGTTGCTGATTAAACAGCAGTAAAACCATTAAAATTAAAGAACATACGGCAACTTGAAGTATGAGCAATAATAGAGTTAGTTGGCTATTATGTTGTGTTAAAAAGCTTTCTTTAAGGGCTAGTTTTACAATCCATTTTTGCCCTGCAAAGTCCACGTCAAACGACATTAAACGGCTGCCTTTGGCTTGCTGAACATCTTGAGAGTAATTACTATAAAACGGCGGTGTGTTTGTATCTTCGTATATACCAATCGAAAACATATCAGACTGTTCTTTAGAAATGGCCTGCTCAATAATACTACGCACTAAAAATATACCAGTGGCATAGCCTTTAATTGTTTTTTCATCGTTATATTGGGAGTACACAGGGGCAAATAATAAATAGGCTGGTTTAGGTTGTTTGGTTTGCACCAACTGAATTATTTTAGTTCCGACTGGCATGTACTTTATAGCGGGGTTAAGCAGAGAGTTTTTTCGATCAGGGTTTGAAAATACATTAAAGCCAATAGCTTTTTGATTACCATTAAAAGGAGCTATGTATTTTACTATAACAAGGGGATCGTTAATTTCAAGAGGTTCGCCAACTATATCAATATCTAAATGGTAAATGTTTGATATTTCTTGAGCAAAGACTTCGCGTTGATCTTGAGGTATTTTTGCATTCCACGATAAAGCGTTAATAAACTCGTATTGAGTTAGTAACTGACTAGCATAAGAATAAAAATCTTGCTGGCTCAGCATGGGAGATGATTGAACCTGACTTGCTAAGCTCTGCACTGCAATAATACTACGATTTGTATATCTATAAAGGCTGTTTTCTATAACGTGGACTTCACGTTCGGCAATTTTAATAGTGCTTATACGATTTTCCTGATCGTATAATTGTGTTGTTACCGCGACTGATAAAAATAAAACTGAGCATACTGCAATTGTCGGAAATGCCGATATAGTATGTTGATTAGACTTTTGTGGTAATAAAGAAAGTAAAAACGGAGTTGCAATTAACACCCCTAATGTATCACCAAGCCACCAGTAAATAACATTTTTCCAATGATTATCAATGCTATAAGCAGTATTAAATTGACTCAGTGCGAATACACCAAAATTGGCCGATATTAGGCTGACTAATATAACTACCACTAGAATAAAGTAAATTATACTCTTACGATTTTTAAAGCGTAGTGGATGCCCAAGCCAATACTTTAAAAGTGCTCCACCTACCATGGCTTGTACTACAACGCCAAAGGCAATATACATAGCCTCGTTAAATGAATTACCTACTAGTACCAATTCGTGTACTGAATTATTAAAAATATTTAGATTAAATGCAATTGCCGCTATAAATAAAGGCGGGATAAAGCGCCACCACCAAATATAACAACCAACTAAGGCTATGCCGGCAGGTAACCAAATTGGAATTATTTGCGAGTTAAAAGCAAGTTTAGTGAGTGCTATGCCGACTAAAAAATATGCTAAAGCAAACATAATGTAAAAAATAATGGAATGATTTTTAGAGTTAAAATTTTTCACATAAGGTCCAAGCAATTATTATTATCGTTTTGAAATATCAGTATAGCTAACAGTAAGTTATTTTGGTTATTTTTATAATGGTAACTGTTTTTTGCTAAATGACTGCTTTAACACGACTGTTGATTCTATATTTGCAATACAACTTAAACTACCTAGTTGATGTTTTACAAACGTTTCGTAGCTCTCAAGATCATGTGCAATGATTTTTAATAAATAATCATAGCTTCCTGATATTACACAACACTCTAATACATGTGGTAATTTTTCTACATGTTGCTCAAATTGCTCTGCAGCACTTACCGAGTTTTGGCTTAATCGTACGAACGCATATACCAACACATTAAGGTTAAGTGCTTTAGGATTTATGGCGGCGTGGTAGCCGGTAATAATGTTTTCTTGCTCTAACTTTTTTATACGCCTTAGGCAAGGTGTATCCGATAGGTTGATACTGCTGGCCAAGTCTGAAACCGACATACGAGCTTGGCTTTGCAGTGCAATGAGTAATTGCTGATCTTTTTTATCTAACATAGTTGTCGGCTTTTATTAATTATTTTTATATTTGTAGTGATTATTGCTAAGTATTGCAATTTTTACTAATTTTTTTGGCGTTTTACCCTCATTGAACTCTGTTAGCATTTAACTATAAAAATAATAGAGCACAACAATGAACACACATACCGCTATTTTTGATCACTGGATACGAACAGAGTTTGTCACTTTAAATAGTGAATTAGAGCAGCTTTATTGGCAGCAAACCGATAAAGCAAATGTAGAAGGAATAGGTGAGGCCTTAAAGCAACAATTAGAAAAAGAAGGCAACGCATTAATTAGCAATTTATTAGCCGAGGGAAACACAGATCAAGGCTTTGATAGCGCTTTTGACTTACTCGGTAACGTAGGATTGTTTATGGCGGCGTGTAGGCGCCATGAAATTACTGAGCCAAGCAGAGAAACCAGCTCCCCACTAATTGAAGCCTCAGCGCTTGCTATGCATATAGGCGCATCCATTGGCGTAACCCCTCGTTTTGCTACCGCCCACTTAACTACTCATAACAAAGCACTTAACGGTATTTATAAACGATTTACCAATTTACCTGATGAAAAGCTATTTCTTGATTACAACACCCAAGGTATTTTGGCCTATAAACGTGCAAGTGATGCTTTATTAAAAATATTGCCGTTAGGTATCTCACACCCCCTGTGTGGTGAGTTATTAAAAGTAGCCAAACAAGCGCTTATAGATGTAATTGAGTCAAATAATGCACTTTATTCTGAGCTCGATGCAGATCGCTTTTTTAACTGCGTTCGCCCTTATTATAAACCGTACCGTGTAGGTAAAGAGGTTTACAGAGGTGCAAATGCTGGTGACTTTGCAGGTATTAACGTGATTGATATGTTACTAGGGCTTTGTAGCGCAAATGAGCCTAGTTACTCGCAAATGCTGGTGGATAAGTTTTTATATATGATGCCAGAGGATCAACAAATCCTGCGAGAAGCCATGCGTATGCAAAGCTTTATGGATGACTTTTTACAAGCCAAGCAATATAAAAATACAGATTGGTTTAAAAACCATGCAACGTTATTTATTCAAGTGTGTAAATTACATGGCGACACCGCAGTCGGTCATCATAATCAACTGGTTGAAAAGTTTATTGCTCAGCCCTCAAAAAATATGCAACAGCAGCATATGAGCAAGGTAACAGCAAGTGGTCCGCCGCTTCATGTGTTACTTGATTCGCTCGAAAAATTAAGAGATAGGCGAGCCAGTGCCAAACGCGACGATATAAAAACACGTTTTGACGATCTAAATACACTTAAAAAATGGGTTAAATAGCATGCTTAAAAATGATTTTTGTATGGCTGATGGCTGTTATTTACTAAACCACTCGGTAGGGCGTCCTCTTAAAAATACGCAGCAATATTTAGCTCAGCACTACTTTTTACCGTGGGAGAGCTCAAATAAAGAACCTTGGCAACAATGGCTGCCCGCAGTTGAGCAATTTACTACCGCGCTTGGTAAGTTATTTAATGCGCCTAGTTCGCAGTTTTGTCCTCAGGTTAATTTATCAAGTGGCTTAACAAAGTTGCTTATGTCGCACCCACGGTTACAGCAAAAAAATTGTAAAGTGCTAATGGCACAAAGTGATTTTCCGAGCATGGGTTTTGCAATGCAAAAAGCATTACCAGAGTGCGCACAAATTATGTTTATACCAGAGCACGAAAACCTAACTGATATTAGTGTTTGGCAGCGTTATATAACCGCCGACATCGATTTAGTTTTTATAAGTCATGTGTATTCAAATACAGGTGTACAGGCGCCTGTATACGATATTGTAGCTATAAGTAAATTAACCAATAGTTTATCAATAGTTGATGTTGCTCAGTCAGCGGGTGTTATACCGCTTGATTTAAGCATACTCGATGCGGACTTTATGATTGGCTCGAGCGTTAAATGGTTATGTGGTGGCCCAGGTGCAGCTTATTTATGGGTTAACAAAAATCAAATAGAGTATTGTGAGCCTAAAGATGTGGGTTGGTTTTCGCATCAAAATCCATTTGAGTTCAATATAAACCACTTTGAATATAACGCCAGTGCGCTCAAGTTTTGGGGGGGCACTCCCTCTGTAGCGCCTTATATTATTGCCGCAAATAGCATTGCTTACTTTGCAGAGCTAACTGCTCACAAGGTAAGGAATCATAATTTAGCTATGCTTACGCTTATTCATGAGCAACTAGGCAAATATGTTGCATCACCTATGAGTAGTGATAAATGCAGCGGGACTGTTATTTTGTTTTTTAACAAGGAGCAAGACCATGTACTTACAGAGCTTAATAAAGCGAAAGTCAGTGTAGATGCCCGTAAATTTGGGATACGAGTATCGCCACATATTTATAATACTCAAGAAGACGTTGCGCAGTTTATTTCGATAGTAAAACGAGCGCTTAAGGGTTTTGGCTAAGCTGCTGTTTTCTTTGTTTTAATGACTCTATTTTTTGCTGCGTTTGATTAATTGATGCGTCGTAAGCTTGCTTTAACGAATTTGTTTTAGTTGCGATAGCATCAGCAATAGACGAAGCGCCTAAACGATTGGCTTTATCTTGAGTCATGTAATCTATCTGCTGTTTTTTAGCTGCGTATTCTTTTTGGCTTTGTGCAATAGATAGCTCAAGGCGCTTTATTTCTCGTTCTATTTGTTGAACTTCTAAGTAGTCATCCACAGAGGTGTCGGTAATACCTTTACCGGGCGTAGAGCTTTTGTATGCTTCAATTACGTTTATATCTTTAAGAGTAATAACTTGTGCATCTTTAGCGCAAGGCGTTTGGCTAAAGGTAGGAACGCCCTTAATTACACACTTATACACTGTTGTACTTTGTGCCAAGGTAAAAAATGGTGCTGCCGCGCAAACTGATAGCAATATGAACCGGATCATAGCTAAACCTAAAGTGGCTAAAGTTATGTTAATAATGCCCTAAGTTATTACTAGGCACAATTTGTTTAGTTTTTATAATTTTTAGGCACAAAAAAACCACAATCAAGTGGTTTAAATTAAGTATGGTCCAGAGGGAGGGATAGACTTGCTTACATCCATGTAATCAATCGCTACGCGACGCTTGCAGCGGCCCAAAATGTTCCAGACATTTTGTCGAACCCTGTCGAGGGTTCTCACCCTCCCAATTTTGTACTGGTGTTAAAGTTTAGGTACAAAAAAACCACAATTAAGTGGTTTAAATTAAGTATGGTCCAGAGAGAGGGATAGACTTGCTTACATCCATGTAATCAATCGCTGCGCGACGCTTGCAGCGGCCCAAAATGTTCCAGACATTTTGTCGAACCCTGTCGAGGGTTCTCACCCTCCCAATTTAGTATCGGTGTTAAATTTTAGGCACAAAAAAACCACAATCAAGTGGTTTAAATTAAGTATGGTGGAGAGGGAGGGATTCGAACCCTCGATAGAGCTACAAACTCTATACTCCCTTAGCAGGGGAGCTCCTTCGGCCACTCGGACACCTCTCCAACGCATAACCGTTTGTATTGATGGAAGTAAAAAAAGCCACCAATTAAAATATGGTGGAGAGATAGGGATTTGAACCCTAGATGGGCTATAAACCCATGCCGGTTTTCAAGACCGGTGCATTCGACCACTCTGCCATCTCTCCGTGACGCAGAATAATACTTAGGTGATACCGCTGTGTAAATAGCAAAATGACTGTTTGCCTAAAAAACGTACGTAAATGAGGTTTTTTTTGTAAATAAGGGGAAATTAAGGCAATTTTTAATAAAATAAATAGGTTGCAGCAAACAAAGGGGAGCTAAATAAGTGACTTCATTTAGTGGTTGAGTGTTCGCTGCACCGAAAAATAATCATGGTTGGGTGATTATTTATATTGAGCTGCGCCGCTAAGTGCTAGTCTTTTACCAATAGTGTTAAGTTTAGCTAACATTCTTGCTTTACGGTTAGTTGGTTTAACTGCTACTTGAGCTGCTGCTGTTTGATTTAATGTGTTAATTGGTTTCATTATTCTGCTCCGGGTTGTATATGTTGAAATCGCGTGCATTTTGCACGTTGTTTGATTAAAAAGACAACGATAAAAATTGAGCCTGACGGATTAGTTAAACTAATCCTTATTGATTTTATTAACGTGCGGTTCAGTGTTTTTTATTATCGTTTTTGCATAAATAGTTAAAATAAAATCGGCTTTACTCTCATTGATACTGGTGTTTGTGTGTTTTTTTATTTATTTACATGCATTTTACACAACCTTTTTTGACTAGTTATTCAGATTAAAAAAACTCAATTAAACTCTTTTTTCTTCGTTCTTAAATACATTGTTGGAAACAAAAGCTTGTCACTACTAATAATTATTAAACCAAGTACAAAAAAACAGAGTGAAAAATCACTAATGTGGCTTAAAAGCATTTGTAAAAAACGCAGTTTTTCTTATTGTATGTTTACTACAACGGGAAACTTTAACGATGACTGCGCTCAAATAAGGTTGCTACTGAGTAAATTTACCAAAGTAGTTGTACTTGGCGGAGACGGTACATTGAGCTTGGCGGTTAATGCGTTAATAGGGAGTAGCTGTACGTTAGCATTATTGCCTTGCGGTACAGGTAATGATTTCTCGAGAGGGTTTAGTTGCAAAGAAGATGATTGGCGAAAGGCATTATTTAATACGCCGACATCAATTGATGTAGGAAAAATTAATAGCCGCTATTTTATTAATATTGCAGGGGTAGGGTTTGATGCTCATGTAGTTAAAGCGGTTAATGCTAAAGCTAGTTTTTCATCTTTTGATTACGGTTGGACGAGCATTAAAGAGCTATTTTATTATCAAGCTCAGCAGTTACAAGGTACGTTTAATAACGATGTTAGGCAGTATCAAAATTTAATTACCGTATTTGCTAATCATAAGTACTTTGGTGGTGGTCTAGAAATAGCGCCAAAAGCAGATTTAACTGATGGGCTGCTTGAGTGTTATCAAATGCGATCGGGTGGGCTTTTTTATAATGTAATAAGCTTCATGAAGTTGTTTTTTAAGCGCCATCAGCATATAAAAAACCTTAACTACAGTCGCTTAAATACAGCTTCCATAAAAACTGAAGGGTTATTGATTGAAGCAGATGGTGAACTGGTAGGTAAAACTCCTGCCGTTATTAGTGTACATGGACAGGCTTTACTTTTTCATATGCCAATAAAAAAGCGCCTACAGTAGGGTAGGCGCTTTTACGTTAGTTGCGTTAATAACGCGTCTAACTGGGGACGGAGCCACTTTTAGCGATTGCTCTATTAGCTAAAAAGGCGTTAATTCGTTTTGTTGGAGTAAGCACAATGGCGTTACCTAATAGCACTAGGCTAAATCCTGCAAAGGTATTTGCGTGCCATTCAAAGCCTTCAAAAAAGCTACTCAGTGTTACTGCCACTAATGGGAATAAAACAATAACGTAGCTGGCTTTTTCAGGGCCTATATTTCTAAGTAGAGCAAAGTAGCAACCAAAAGCGATTACAGTGCCAAATATTGATAGATAAAGTAGTGATAACCAGTAACTTGGTGGAGCATTTAAACTAAATTGCACATCGTTCATTAATACATATAAAGCCAAGCCTATAGCGCTGTATAACATACCCCATGCATTGCCTTGCAATACACCAATTTGTTTACGAGAATTACGAACGCTTACCATATTTCCCAATGAAGCCACAAAGGTGCCACCGAGGGCAAGTAGTAACCCGACCAACGCACCATTACTCAAGTCGAACTGCTGTAACTGTGGCCAAAACAGACACGTAATACCTAATACAGCGAGTACAGCACCTGTATAAATTCGTTTTGAGATTGGCTTACCAAAAAATAACCGAGTATTGACTATGTTCATAACCAGCAGCATTGAAAAGGCAATAGAGGTCATGGCTGAGGTAAGGTGATTTTGTGCCCAGTAAAGCATTAAATAATTTAATCCAAAATTACAAATGGCTAATAAAACAAAAAAGCCATGATCCAGTAACTTAAATCGCATGTCGGGTTTTTTGTACGCTACATATAGCCACATTAAAAGCGCTGCAATAGCAAAGCGATAAAATAACGATAACTCTACCGCAATATCACCTAACTGAAACTCTATGGCTAACCAAGTTGAGCCCCAAATTAAAACGATTGTAATGTATAGCGCTGCACTTTTCATGGTTAGTCTCCAAAGCCCGGTTGAATGGCTATTTTAAGACCTATCTGTATACTTACCATATACAGAAAAGTAAAAATGTAACCTATACAGATTTGGTGTGTGATGATAAGACAAAAAAATAGCCAAGGGCATGAGTTTTTATATCAGCAAGTTATTCAGTTGATTAGAGATATGAGCGCTCAACAAGTTTTACTCCCCGGCGAAAAACTTCCATCACTGCGTAAAATGGCAGATAACTTAAGCATAAGTATCCCCACTGTAAAACAGGCTTACCAGTCACTTGAAGATCAAGGGTTGGTAGAGGCGCGTGAAAAATCAGGATATTTTTTAAAAGTCGTTAGCATGGCACATAATTTACCTAAGCGAGTTAAATTAAGTCGCGAACCTGTTGTGGTAAATAAACAAGCCTTAATAGAGCAGGTGTACAGCGCGATTCATCAAGCGAACGTAGTCCCTTTTGGTATCGCTAACCCAATTGCCGCAGCACCTACCGATAAAGCACTCGCCAGAAACATGCGCCGCGTAATGACAATTGCGGGCAGTAAAGCCATAAACTATGGCCCAACAGATGGGTTTGTACCGCTGAAAAAGCAATTAGTGCATCGCTATTTAGATTTTGGTATTGGCATTGATATGGACGAGCTTGTGATCACCAATGGTGCGCAAGAGGCCATGGCTATTGCGCTTAAGTGCGTGACAAAGCCAGGCGATGTAGTGGCTATTGAGACACCTTGTTATCACGGGATTATAGAGCTAATAGAAAGCTTAGGACTTAAAGCGCTCGAAATACCACTGTGCCCAGATAATGGCATTTGGTTAAGCGATTTGGAGCGCGCTTTGAATGAGCATGACATAAAAGCGTGTTTATTCTCGACAGCAATTAGCAACCCTGTAGGCAGCTTTATGCCAGATACAAACAGGCAGCAGCTGGTGGAGTTACTCGAAAGCCACGACGTAGTGCTTATTGAAGATGACGTATACGGCGATCTATATTTTACGGCTAAACGAGGCACACCTGCTTTAGCGTACTCTAAAAAAGGATTAGTGATCAGTTGCTCATCTTTTTCTAAAACGGCAGCGCCTAGCTATCGTGTAGGTTGGTTAGTTGCCGGTAAATTTGCAACACAAGCGCGGCGATATAAACGAGCACTAAGTTGCTCCGCTTCGTTAATAAACCAATGGGCGTTATCAGAATTTATTGCCAGCGGCGAGTACGACCGTAACTTAAAGGTACTCAGGCAGCGCCTGCGCGATAACAAAGAGCGTATGCGATGGTGTTTACAACAAGCTATGCCAAAAAATACACGTATAAGCGATCCAAAAGGAGGCTGTGTAATGTGGCTAGATTTAGGAGGCGAATACGATAGTCAAAAATTATTTTTACTTGCTCTTGAGGTTGGTATTAGTATTACCCCTGGGCTTATTTTTTCAGCCTCTAATAAGTATAAAAGCTGCGTAAGGTTAAGTTATGGTGTGCCGTGGAGCGAGCAGATAGAGCAAGCCATTATTACTCTGGGTAAGCTCACTTTATTAGCTAAAAAGTAAGTTTGGGAAGCACAAAAAAGCAGCATTTAAGTAAACTTAAGTGCTGCCAAAGGGATGTTAAATAACGTTTGCTGTACTAATTCTGTTTAAAGCTAAATAACTGGTAACCTTTAAGCTCTGGCACTTGCATTACTAATTGCTCTTCTTGTTTTGCAATATCAGCAAAGTTTTCACATAAAGAGTTAGCTCTCTCTTCAAGTGCGCTTGCATGTAGCTCTACTTTTTCTTCTATTTGTGCACCCATATTTTCCATGCGTTGTTCAAAGGCATCCATATCGCCGCCTGAACCAAGTAACTCAGAACCTAAAGCCACTAAAATACTGCCCATTGATTGCATTACTGCTGATTCAACCGCTGTTTCTATCTGCTGCTCAAATTGTTGTTCAAAGCTTTCGCCAAATTGATTAAAACTTTGTTGGCCCATTACAAATGTACCTTGCTGGTAAAATGTATTTTCTACCTCAATTTTAATGTCGTCCATAAGCTCAGACATATTATCAAGACCGTCAATATTAAATGCATTGCCTACTTCTTCTAATGCCACACCGGCAATTTTAACACCCTCTAACGCTATATTAGCTACTTCAGGTAATTGAGTGCGTAAGCTGTCAGAGTACTTATTCAGTGCTTCGCGTTGTGAGCTATTAAGCGCTACAAGCTCGCCATTTACGGTTAAGTCACCATGGGTATTAAATTGCATAGTTTTATTATTGGCAGTAAAAATTTCTAATTCGTTTGGTTTAATACGTACATCGTTTTTAAATTCGACGTTACATTCATCGTTACTAAATGAAATTGCAGAATCGTTGTCGTTATGAGCCATAGCGGCTGGCGTACAAATTAATGCGCTAACTAATAGTAATTTTTTCATGTTTGTTCTCTACTTTTTGTTGATGACGATTAATTAATAACAAGTTTGATGCCAGTTTTATTTTTCCATAAAAAACAATTGATTAAGTGTTTTTCTTTGTTTTTTAGCAAGTCAAAATAATTAATAAATAACTATTTTTTAGTCAAATTGGCTAACTAATAAAAATTAATAAATTTTATTTATCGATACGATAAAAAACTCTCACTTTCCTCAATTCAAATTTAGCGCTATTTATTCACATTACTGACATGAAGACTATTTACAGTAGTCGCGTGGCTTTATTTTGATGTTAATTTGCAGTGCACTTTGGCATTAAACATTTTTAATTTTACCGGCTATTGCGATAATAAAATCCTTGGTTGGTCTCAAACACTTTATGGAGTGGGTTGTGGGTAAGACATTTAGTTACGATGCGCTAGATGACGATTTTGTTGAAGACGAGTACGAAATGCTCGGACGTAATCAACACGATAAGAACAAGCAAAAGGTTAAAAAGAAGTTGGAAGACTACCTTGAGCAAAAACGCTTGCGTAAAAATCTAGGCGAAGACGATTTAAGCGATTACACCGATTAAATTTCACTAGTATAAATAAAATACCAATTAATATTGAGAGTTTAAATGTGCAGTTATGCGTATGTTTAAGTTTCAATAGTATTGGCAATAAAGAGGCTTTGCGCCTCTTTATTACTTTTCAAAGCGTACTTTTAGCCTGTGCTAATGCTTTTTGAATTATAAGTTCTAGCTTTTCGGGTTTAGTAAAAGGTGCATAACGTTTAATTGGTGTACCATCTGCGGCAATTAAAAATTTAGTAAAATTCCACTTTATTTTACGTGTTAAAAAACCAGGTAAAGCCGATTTCAAGTGACGAAATACAGGATGTGCATGCTCACCGTTTACATCTACTTTGGCCGCCATTAAAAAGCTCACACCAAAATTAATTAAGCACCCTTGCTCTATTTGTGTTGCGTCGCCGGGTTCTTGCTGACCAAATTGATTGCACGGAAATCCCAGAATAACTAAACCTTGGCTGGCATACTTATTGTGCAAAGCTTGCAGTGACTCGTATTGGTAGGTAAATCCACATTTACTTGCGGTATTAACAATAAGCACAACCTTCCCTTCAAAATCATTAAAGTTGATAGGCTGACCCTGTAAGCTTGTTGCGCTTAATTGATGAAATTCGTGCATATTGGCGTCTTTTTATTGTTGTTAGCCGCATTTTAACCTGAGTGCAGTATTTCATAAAGTATAAAGATCGCACTAATTTAAAATTAGAAATAGCCCCATACCGGCAAGCGTAGTGTAATAAATATTATGTGTTTTGTAGGCAACAATAATGGCGACTATTGCTGCGCTTAAATAAGGGTTCTGCCAGTTTAAGTTAATGCCATCTTCATTCAAAAACACGATAGGCACCCAAATTGCTGTAAGCACTGCCGGTGCACTAAAGCTTAAAAATTGCTGCATTTTAGGGCCTACTTTAAACGGTAAAGCACGGTGTAAAAATAAATAACGCGTAAAAAATGTAATGCATGCCATGAGTAAAATAGTCGTCATCATGGCGTTACTTCCTTTTTAGTGGTTAGTCTTGCTGTGCTGTAACCTGCGGCCATTGCCAGCAGCGCTGAGCAAACAAGCCATAACTCAAATCCTGTGCTTTTTAAAAGCGTTGCGCTAATGCCTGCTACAATTACCGTAACGAGTGAGGCTAGGTTTTTAATTCCCGGAATAACCAAAGCTATAAACGTGGCAGCAATGGCAAAGTCGAGCCCTAAATTAGTTAAGTCGGGCAGCATTGTGCCTGCTACAATGCCAATTAACGTCCAAATATTCCATGCAATATAAAAACTAAAACCAGCGCTCAATGCGTATATTAAGCGTGTTTTTGTTCTGTATGCTTTTCTATGGTGAGAAAACGCAAATAGCTCGTCGGTTAAAACAAAGCTCACCGGTAAGCGCCAACGCATAGGTTGATCAATGACTTTATGACGCACAGCTAAACCGTATAAAAAGTGCCGAGAGCTAATAATAAATGTTGTGAATAAAATTGTGAGCAATGGTGTGTTGCCCGCCATAAGTTCAATCGCAACAAGCTGTGCAGAACCTGCAAATACTAATAACGACATTGCTTGGGTTTCAAAGGCGCTAAAACCATTTTGAATCGCTAAAGAGCCGCATAAAATACCCCAAGGAACAACGGCTAAACACAGTGGTAGCATATCTAAAAAGCCTTTTAAAATAGCTTTTTTAACTGGTTGCATGATATTTACTCTCACGGCTTGTAGAATGGCTCATAAGGATACCTTAATATTATGATGTTAAAGTAGTTAACAAATTAAATAATACTGTTTTTTTAAGGATAGGCGCAATGACGACGTTAAAAGTGTGGGATGGGTTTATTAGATGCTTTCATTGGTTTTTGGTTGTAAGTATTGCGGTGCTTTATTTTAGTATTGAAGAGGGCATGATTGAGCTTCATTTTGTTGCTGGGTTCTTTACTTTAGCACTTATCGTAACGCGTTTAATATGGGGCATTATCGGAAGTAAAACCGCGAGATTAAGTGGGTTGCTGCACTCTCCTCGTGCTATTTTAAAGGCACTAAAGACACCAAGCGACTCGCTAGGTCATTCAGCACCTGGCAGTTGTATGGTAATGGTATTTTTTATAATTATAATTACGCAGCTTATTACCGGGTTAATGAGTAGTGATGGCATTTTAACTGACGGCCCGCTTGCTCAATATGTGTCTAGCGATACGATTGATTTTGCAAATTGGCTACATGAGCTGAATTTTGACATTTTACTTTATGCTATTGGTCTACATGTATTAGCTATTATTGTTTATAGAATAAAAGGTAAGCCGCTAGTTAAGGCGATGATCACAGGCTCAAAAGAGTTAAAAGCGGATGACTCTGAGGCTAAAGTAACAAAAGCGTCTTGGCCTGCGTGGCTAATATTTATATCTTTATTGGTGTTGCTGATATTTACGTGGGCGAAAGAACCTTTAACTTATTTATTTAGTTAAAAACACATTAAACCAACCTTAAAGGGTTGGTTTTTATTTTTGGTTGCATTCTTTTGTTTGATTGTTATGCGGGGCCGAATTATAATCGCCGCATTGCTGGCAAACTAATCGAAAGATTAGGGCGCAAAGTTTCCGGTCTAAGGCTTTTTATAAAGCTATGGTAGCGGGACTACTGCATAACGTGTTGTTATGTATCACTTGCCCTCAGTGTATTTTTTGTGTATCCATAGTGTATGGATAAGATTTTGTAACTCTTAAGGTGTTGCCGTGTTTATGCATACGTCGTTGGCCTGTGGAAAGTGGTCAACAATAGGTTGCTTAAATCATCATACCCAATTGTTTATTGGCGATGTGGTGAGTGTAACCTTTTATGACATGCAAGGAGAGCTAGTTAGTTTATCATTTGATTACAAAATCACCTCGCTTGAACAAGGTGAACCTCACGCATGGCCACGTTTAGTTGCCGAGCATATTAACGTGCATGTACCCCTTGTTAGCGCAGGTAAAATGACCGAACAAGGTTTAATTGTTGCCTATAGAAACAATGAAATCTTTGCTTTGCAAAGCAGTGGTATATGTAAAGCGCATGTCGATTTTCATTGTATTGCAAAATGCGATGAGCGTGTTGTTAATAACCTTGATACTTATGATTACGTGTACCCTGAAAATTGTGAAAACTATAATGCGGGTACAAAGGTATTGCAGCCAAAAACAGGGCATGTTTATCAATGTAGGCCTTGGCCATTTAATGAGTTTTGCCGCGCGAGTGACGATAAAAAGTTTATGTTCGAGCCCGGTGTTGGACAAAGTTGGGCTATGGCTTGGCAGCAAATATAAGGCTTAAGTGAATTATCTTCCCAAAGGTATAGCGGTTTTAGTAATGAAGCGTTTACCGTTTTAGCCCATCCAACTATTGGATGGGCTTTTTTATTTTTATGATAAACTGCAAATCACATTATTTTTTTAATTGGTTTTGTTGTGTCTCGTCCTGACTACTCTTTAAGTTTATTACCTAATTTCCCGATTGCTAAACAGCAAGCCCATACATTAAGTACTCATAATAAAATACGCACTGATAATTACTATTGGATGCGTGATGACGATCGTCAGGATGAGCAAGTACTTGCACATTTACATGCTGAAAATGCGTATTGCGATGAACAGTTAGCTGCAATGAAGCCACTCCAAAATACACTTTTTGAAGAGTTAAAAGCACGCATTGTAAAAGACGATAACTCGGTACCCGTTAAAGACGGGAAATACTGGTATCACTCAGAAGTTCGTGGTGATGATGAGTACTCTCGCCATTATAGAAGCACGAGCATAATGGCTGATAATAAAGAGCTTTTACTCGATGTGAATATATTAGCTGAGGGATTTGAGTTTTTTGAGCTAGGAGAAGTCGCACTAAGCCCATGCGAGCAGCTTATGGCTTACTCTGAAGATACTGAAGGTCGTCGTATTTATAATGTTCGCTTTAAAAGCTTAACGACCGGTGAAATGCTACCTGATGTACTTGAAAATACAGAAGGGCAGGTTGTTTGGGCTAACGACAATAAAACTGTTTTTTATGTAAAAAAAGATTTAAAAACGCTACTAGGATACCAAGTATTTAGGCATGAGCTTGGCAGCGAGCAAAGCCAAGATGTAATGGTTTACGAAGAGCAAGACAGCAGCTTTTTTATGGGGCTTGGTAAAAGCCGCGACGAAGGCTTAATTATTATTGATTTAGCATCGACAGAGACCAACGATACATGGGTGCTTGATGCTAATAAGCCCACTGACGAATTTAAAGCATTAATGCCGCGTGAAGATGGCCACGAGTTTGACGTAGATAAGCTAGGTGACACATTTTATATTGTGACTAACTGGCAAGCTAAAAACTTTAGATTAATGACGGCAACAAACGAAACGATTGCTGATAAAACACAATGGTTTGAGCATACAGCTCACAGAGAAAATGTACTGCTTGAAGGTGTAGAGTTATTTAATGACTTTTTAGTATTGAGTGAACGCGAGCAAGGGCAAGCTCGATTTGTAGTTGTTAATAGGCAAGGGGATCGTATGGCACTTGAGTTTGCCGATCCTTGTTATTATGCTGCAATAGCAATGAACCCAGAGCCAGACACTCGCACTGCGCGTATTTATTACTCAAGCTTAACAACACCAGGTTCTTTATATGATGTTGATTTAGCAACTGGCGAAAAAACACTACTTAAACAGCAAAAAGTACTCGGTAGTTTTAATGCCGATGACTATCAGTCGGAGCGATTAATGGTAACTGCTCGCGACGGAGTTAAAGTACCTGTGTCTGTTGTTTATCGAAAAGACAGCTTTAAAAAAGATGGCACAAATCCGTTATTTCAATACGGCTATGGCGCCTATGGCTATACGATTGATCCTAGTTTTTCTAGTTCGTCACTGAGCTTGCTCGATCGTGGCTTTGTTTATGTTATTGCGCATGTTCGAGGCTCTGAAATGCTAGGTCGCGAATGGTATGAGCAAGGTAAAAAAGAGCATAAACAAAATAGCTTTAGTGACTTTATTGATGTGACAAAAGCGCTTGTTGATCAAGGTTATTGTGATAGCAATAAGGTGTTTGCCTCAGGCGGCAGTGCCGGTGGCCTATTAATGGGGGCGGTTGTAAACCAGGCACCAGAGTTATATTGCGGTGTTGGCTGTCATGTACCATTCTTAGACGTATTAACCACAATGCTTGATGAAAGTATTCCACTCACAACAAATGAATACGATGAATGGGGTAATCCAAATGAGCCTCAATTTTATGATGTGATAGAAGCTTACTCGCCTTATGACAATATTAGCGCACAAAACTACCCGAACATACTCGTTACTACCGGTCTTCATGACTCACAAGTACAGTATTGGGAGCCTATGAAGTGGGTTGCAAAAATGCGTGAACTTAAAACAGACAGTAATATTTTAGTATTTAAAACCGATATGGATGCAGGTCATGGCGGTGCATCAGGTCGTTTTAAAAGCTTAGAAGAAAAAGCCCTCGAAATGGCCTTTTTTATTGCGCTGTTAAATTAACTGCAAAATCGGAAAATTGTATTACTCTATATATAGAAGTTGATATATATAAGGTAATTTATGTTTGGAGCACATGGCGAATTTCAGATTTGTTCACAGCCCCCTCATATGTATTTAAAATTGAAGGGGAGCTTTAACAATGAAGGTATAACATCATTAACTAATGGTGTTATTCAAGAATTGAGCACTCACCCTGAAAATACGATTAAGTTTGTGATTGTTAACTTAAAAGAGTTTGAACTGTTAACTTTAGATAGTCTTGATTCGTTAGAGGCCTATTTTGCGGGTGTAAAAGAACGTGGCTATCAACGAGTTGACTATATAAACATTAATATCATAGCTAAAAACATGTTTGAAAAAGTATGGAAAAATAGCGATGTAGAAGTTAATTTTTATAAAGATACTGAAAGCTATTTATTAGTGCATCCAAGTGATAGTTATATAAAACAGAACTGGTAATTAATATGAGTATTATAAACCGCTACTGAAGAGGGCTTATAATACTCTCTAAACACCCTTTATAGCGTCTTGAAAGGTTTAAGCACATATCGTTTTTAAGTCTGACTTTATAATCGCCACTGTCAGTAGGCATCAGTTCGCAGATAGCTTGTTTTCTTACCAGCGTTGAGCGATGAATACGAATAAACCCTTCTGGCTCTAGCTGCTGTTCAATATTTTTCATGGTTTCGCGGTGTAATACCGGTGTACTACCTTGGGTAAAATGCAGCTCTACATAATTGCCCGCACCATTAATCCAAATAATATCTTTTATATCAATTAGCCTTACCTTACCTACATCTTTAACTACGATATGTGATGATGGTTTTTCGGTTTGTGTGCTTTGTTGATATTGACGTTCGGCCGCGCTTGCAATCGGGCAAAGGTGAATCAGTTTATCAAAGCATTTATCGATACGTGGTGCAGTTGAATCTACTATTAAAAAATCAACAGCGCCAACTTCAAAAGCAAAACTCGCAAAATGACCCGACTGGGCAATAATGACTAACTTAAGCTTTTTAGCTAGCTCTGTTAAATGCACTATTTGCATAGGGTCAGCCAGATTAGTTAGTTCGTAAAACAGTACGTTGTATTGATCTGTATCTATCTGATCTAATCTGTTTGCCTGAATAAAAGATTGAGATTCAAAGTGTCGGTGCTCTTGCACGCGCTTTGTTAAAAATGTTGCAAACTTAGTGTTACTAACAAAAGTTAATGCATGAAAAGAAGCGACCATTATTTTATATCTCTTGCTGTATATAATAATAAAGACCGTGCTTAGCGGAAAAACTGTTATGAAAAGTACAATATATTTATAAAATAATTGTGACGTACTAATTCATCCCATCAAACTAGCTATTCATACCAAAGATTACGCCTAATAAATAACGTACGTAGAGTGTTTAAATAAATCCCCTTACTGTAATCCGCGAAGTAACTATTTAGTTACAAAAATAACAATTCAGGGGAATTATATGACATTAACTAACAAAGGTAGCGCGCGATTATTTAAAAAATCGTCGTTAACAGTTGCGCTAAGCAGCGCGATACTTGCAAGCATTTCATTTCAAGGTGTGGCTGCAGAAGATGACGAAATTACTAAAATAGAACGTGTACAAGTTACAGGCTCTCGCATTCGTTCAGCTGAGGCGATGTCATCAGCGCCTATTCAAGTTGTAGATAGCACAGCAATCGACGCATCTGGTTCATTAAATATTCAAGATTTACTACTAGATAATCCAGCATTTGGTTCACCGGCAATCAGTCGTACTAACTCAAACTTTAGTACAGCGAGTGCAGGTGTTGCGACTGTAGATTTACGTAATTTAGGTTCTAACCGTACATTGGTATTAGTTAACGGTCGTCGTTATGTATCAGGTGTACCAGGTAGCTCTGCTGTCGATTTAAACACTATTCCGAGCCAATTTATTGAACGTGTTGAAATTATGACAGGTGGTGCTTCATCTGTTTATGGCTCTGACGCTGTTGCTGGTGTAGTTAACTTTGTTTTAAAAGATGACTTTGAAGGCGTTGAGTTTGATGGTCAGTACGGTGAATCGAGTGAAGGTGATGATGAGTCACGCCAATTTAACTTTACCTCAGGCTTATCAAGCTCAGATGGTAAAGGACACGCAATGTTTCACCTTGGTTACTCTGATCAAGGCGCTGTTTTCTCACGTGACCGTGATCGCTCAGCGGTAGACCAATTTTCAGGTATTTTCTTCGAAGATGATCCAGTAGCAAATCCAGGTTCTGTATTTGATGCAGTAAGCCCGTTTTTATCTTCATTTCCACCACAAGGTCGTTTTAGCGCTGGGGATGAAACATTTACGTTTAATGATGCAAACAACCTACAAAACTCATTTAGTACTAATGGCGGCGATGGCGTAGCTGCAAATGGTTTTAACCGAAGCGGTGTACGTACAATAGCAATACCTACAGAACGTTACTTATTTGCCTCAAATGGTAGCTACGAGTTAAGCGACAAGCATAGCTTTTTTTATGAAGGCACTTACGCTGCAACAACAACCGTTTCTGAATTAGAGCCATTTCCTTTTGCCTCTGACGACATTTATGCAAATGGCCAGGTACCAATTGAATTTAATGTAAACGGTGAGCTTTTACGTAACGCGTTTGTTCCAGACGATATATATAACGCAGCAACCGATACCGACGGTGATGGCGCACGAGATATCTTCTTTGCAAAACGTTTAAGTGATATCGGTAATCGTGGAGCACGAGCAGAGCGTGATACATTCCGTTTAGCACTTGGTTTTCAAGGTGAAATAGCCGATGGTTGGTTTTACGATACTTACTATGTATACGGTAAAACAAAAGAGCAACAAGTTTCAGGCGGTCTAGTTAATGTACAAAGCTTCCGTCAAGGTTTAGAAGCTGTGATCGATAGCCAAGATTTAGATGGTGATGGTATTACTGATGAGGCTATCTGTATCGATGCGACAGCACGTGGCTTTAATTGTGCACCAGTAGACATTTATGGTTTTAATTCGTTATCGCAAGGTGCTATTGATTTTGTAAGTGCACCTAGTTCGCTTTCAACGTCGGTTGAGCAAGAAATCATTGGTGGTAATATTTCAGGTGATTTATTTGATTTACCAGCAGGTACGGTAGGTATTGCAGCTGGTTTTGAATACCGCGAAGAATTTTCACGCAGTGAATTTGATGCACTACAGCAAGCAGGTCTTAATGCGGGTAATGCAATCCCAGCAACAGAAGGCTCGTTTGATGTAACTGAGTATTATGTAGAATCAAATATCCCAGTGCTTGATTCTGTAACGATGAATGCAGCAGTTCGTTTATCTGATTATTCAACTGTAGGTAGCACTGAAAGTTGGAATGTGGGTGTTGATTGGGAAGTAATGGATAGCTTACGTTTACGTGCTACTCGTGCTCGTTCAACACGTGCTCCAAATATCGATGAACTATTTTCTCCGCCTTCACAAACTTTCCCAAGTGGTTTAAACGATCCATGTTTAGGTGTTACTAATAGTGGCGGTGGTGCTGCTGGTGATGCTTGTCGAACAGATGGTGGTGTTACAACTAATATCGCTTCAAATGGTGAGTTCACGCTTAACCAGTCTGACTTACAAGGCATTAGTGGCTTTAACCGTGGTAACCAAGATTTAAAAGAAGAAGTTGGTGACTCTGTAACAGTAGGTTTAGTATTTACACCAGAAAACCTAATATCAGGACTAGATATTACGCTTGATTACTTTGATATCGAAATTACAGATGCAATCGTATCAACACCTCGTCAGTTTATTCTTGACCAATGTTATGGCGGCGGCGATACAAGCTTTTGTGACTTTGTAACTCGTCGTAGTGCGCCATCAGGTAATAATAGTGCTGGTTCACTAGAATTTATCGACAGTGGTGTATCTAACAGTGGTGGTTTAGGTACAGAAGGTGTTGATTTAACACTAACGTACTCTGCTGATATTGGTCCTGGTGCGTTTAGAACTCGTCTTGCTTATACTTACCTAATCGATGGTTATAGCATTCCACTTCCAGGCGCTGATAAAGATGAGTTTGCTGGAGAAATTGGTGCATCAGAGCATAAAGCTAACTGGAACTTTGGTTATAAACTTAACGACTTTGATTTTAACTGGAGCTTAACTTACATTGGCGCTGCAGACTTTGATGATCAATTCTTAAGTGGTTTTGGTATTGCTCCAGGTGGAGTAGGGATTGGTTCAGTAACGTATCATGATGTTCAAGCAAGTTACCATATCAGCGATTCAACAGAGCTTTACGCTGGTGCAAGTAACTTATTTGATAAAGAGCCACCACGCATTTTATCGGGTGTGAGCGGTTCAAGTACTGGTACTGAAACTGATGCTGGTACGTACGACCCAATTGGTCAATCATTCTACATAGGTTTTAGAAGTAAATTCTAACCAACAATAACGACACTAATATAGTTACTTAATTAGTTACGTTCACAAAGCCTCAGTATCGCTGGGGCTTTTTTATTGGAAAAAATAATAAGAGCAGTAATACTTATACATTGTTTATCCCAATATATGAGCATTGTGCCCACTTAAACCAAAAACAACGCCACTGGTAACAGGGGCGTTGTTTAGTATTGGGGGGAGACTAATATAGTAACCGAATCGCTTGATTATTTAACGATTTATCCCTATTTGTGGCCCTCTTCATTGAGGGCTTTTTTTTTTGCTGGTTTAGTCTAAGTAAGCCTTTAGCATCCAAACCAATTTTTCTTGCTCTGAGATGTAATCGCTCATTAGTGAGGCTGTACCTTCATCGTCTGCATCACCAGCTTGGCTTAAAATATCACGCTGCATGTGAATTAATGTACTGTAACCAGCAAGTAGATTCTCTACGGCTGTAACACCATCACTAATACCTTTAGCTTCTTTAATTTTACTTACTTCAAGGTAATCAGAAAATGCATGTAGAGGTGCGCCATCTAACGTTAAAATACGTTCTGCAACTTCATCTACTTTTAGAAGTAGTAAGTTATAAATTTCTTCAAACTTAACGTGTAGTTCAAAAAAGTTACGGCCTTTAATATTCCAGTGAAAGCCACGCGCGTTCATGTATTGAATCTGGTAGCTACTCAATAATGTATTGAGTGACTTTATGATGTCTTCGCTTTTTGCGCTGTTTAGACCAATTGCGTTTACATGTGACATAACTTGCTCCTGAATAACCGTTTGTTTGTGAACTTGTGATAAGTATTACTAATTTCGATAAATTAGTAAAATCGTTTAAATGTATCTAGTTAATAGTTTTAACCTATTAGCTGTTTTTGATACCTATATTCACTTTAGACTATTAATAGAAGTGGGTCTGATTAATAAAAATACTACCCCTCAAAAGTAAATAAACCTCAAAAGTATATAAATCATGATCTAAAACAAACTTTATTCAAGGTAATAACTTAGCTATTTTTTTATTGATGTAGGTCAAAAATCATCCACCCTAACGGCGCATAATAATGTTGTCGAAATAATTAGGAGAGATAACATGCATGCAAAAACAGCGAAACAAAATAAAGCAGAGTTAATAGTGGTAGGAATTGCAGTCATCGCATTTGTACTTGGGTTAGTAGCGCACTTAGCGGGTGCAAGCTTTGCGAACTCAGATTTTTTTGGCTACATTGCGGCGCCGATTCCGCTTATATTGGCAGTGGTATTTTTAATTAGTTATAAAATAGCAGCCAATGCTGAGGATTAATCTTTCTCGTTTAAGCACTTTAAAATGTAATCGAGTACTTGGCGCGAGTAAATCATACTGGTATGGCTTAAATGAAACACTTTATGTTCGGCCATACCTTTAAGTTTGGTTTCATCTAGTAATACAGTGCCATCTGACTGGCTACCTTTGACTATTAAGGGCATAAGGCCAATAGGTAAATCGCCTGCGATACTATAAAGCTTAGCTTTAAAAGGCCAATTACCATTTTTAGTAAGCAAAAACTCAACACTATTTTTTAAGAATGATTCAAAGCCTTTTTGCTTCATTTTTTGCGCTATATGGCTGCCTTTATGTGGAGTACCCAGTGTAATTACCTTCGTAATATTCTGGCTAGCAGGAGAGTTTGCCTCTAGGTAAGCACGTGCAATCAGCCCTCCCATTGAGTGGCATACAAGCGCTGCAGGTTCGTTAGAAATACACTCATCAATTTGTGCAAATATGGTATCGCGGTGAGGGTCGAGCGTATTATAGGTAATGTTTAATACCGTCATACCCGATTCTTCAAGTCGTGAACAAAGTGGGCGCATAACAAAGCCAGACATATACAAGCCATGTAAAACAATAACGTGTTTAACTTTCATATGCTCCCTAATACCAATTTTATTAAAAACATGATCATTCTAGCGTATTAAATAATCCGCTACCTGCGTTAAAAATTATTTATATAGAACAACTATATGTCATAATTTTCGCCTTGTTATCGACTTATTTATTTGTCGCTATAATAGATAACTAATTTAATGCAATTGGTATAACTACCGTAATTACATTAATTGCAGCGGTTTTATTTCAATATTGGTTGTATCGGTATTTACCCATACTTCACCATCTTGAATGGTAATGGCGAGCTTAATTCCACGATCAACCAAAGCAGCAAGTGCTTGTGTTGCTGCATAATCAAGGCTAAAAATACTTAGATTTTTAAATTCATACAATTTAGGTTGGTGTTTTTGCCACCAAATTGCTTGATTGTTTTCACCGTAAGTATATAGCACCACTTTTTTAGATTTATTACAGGCTTTTTTAAGGCGTTTTTCATCTGGTAAGCCAAGCTCAACCCATAGTTCTATTTCTTCACTATAGCTTACATGCCAAAGTTCAGGCTCATCATCAGCGCTTAATCCTTTAGTAAATTCTAAACCATCACAGCTATTTAGCGCAAAAGCGAGTAAGCGAATCATCAACCGCTGATCTGTTTCTGAAGGGTGTTGAGCCAAGGTTAAATTAAAATCTTGATAAACGTGGCGGTCCATATCGCTAAGCGATAACTGCACTTTCATAATGGTGGATTTAAGAGCCATAACAACTAATCTGAAAAAATTTGCGTCAGTATAGCGCAATTAAATGAATTGCCAGTTAAAATAGCGGTTAATTATACGTTAGGAGTTAAAAATGGCTATCCAGTGGTTCCCTGGGCATATGAATAAAGCCCGCAATGAAATTAAAGAAATAATGCCACAAATGGATGTGATCATTGAAGTGCTTGATGCGCGCATTCCCTACAGTAGTGAAAATCCTATGGTGGCAACCTTGCGTGAAGGTAAGCCGGTCATCAAAATTTTGAACAAAGCTGATTTAGCTGATCCTAAAATGACTCAAATCTGGAAAGATTATTTTGAGCAAGAAAATGGTGTTAAAGCGATTTCTTTTGGACATGATAAAGCAGCTGAAGTAAGTCGTATAAATGAGCTTTGTAAAAAGTTAGTACCGCATAAAGTGGGTGCAGATAAGCAAATTAAAGCCATGATAATGGGTATTCCTAACGTGGGTAAATCTACGTTAATTAATGTACTGGCTGGACGTATAGTTGCAAAAACAGGTAATGAACCTGCGGTAACCAAAGCACAACAACGCATTAAGCTTGAAGACGGTATTATGCTTTACGATACGCCAGGTATGTTGTGGCCAAAAGTAGAGAATGAAAACTCAGGTTATCGTTTAGGCGCTACAGGTGCCATTCGTGATACGGCGCTTGAGTATGAAGAAGTAGCAAGTTACACAGCTGAGTACTTATTGCGTGCATACCCTGAGCTTTTAAAAGCGCGTTATAAAATAGACGAATTACCAGAAAGTGATTGGGAATTTGTTGAAATGGCGGGTAAAAAACGCGGCTGTATTCGTGGTGGTAATCAAATAGACACATACAAAATGTCTGAAATACTAATCAACGAATTACGCGACGGTATTATTGGCCGTATTACTATGGAAACCCCGCAAATGCGTGAGGAAGAAGAAGTAATGGTTGCTGGTTTACGCGCCGCTGCAGAAGCTAAAAAACAAGCTAAAGAAGAAGAGAAGCTTCAACGCCGGGCAAGAGCTCGTAAAAACCGTCGTTAATATTTAACCAGAGTTCAGGTTATTTAATTAAAGTGATTTAGTTTTACTAAATTACAGACATAAAAAAAGCCCGTAAGGGCTTTTTTAGTTTCATATCTACCGTCACCGATATGAGCAATGTAGCAAGTAAAATAGTAGGGCGGTTACTTATCATCAACATCAAGGGGCGTTGCGGTTCATAACAAGTAACCATAGCTGTTTACGTGCGCCACACGTTGTTTCAGGGTCGAGAAACAAATCAATTCATTCCTTAACAAGTGGTATGCAATCCGTCTTGTTGATATTGATTATCAGTTAGATCTAACTGTCTGTCAACATCTAAATGCAAATAATTCTTATTATTGTGGCGCTTGTTTTTTATTCATATATAAATCGGCTAGTTAGCACTGCCATTTCATAAAAATGCTTATCTTGGTTAAACAATTAAGAATAGATGTTTAATGCTTATTGAATAATTTGATATGAATTTTTATTATAAAAGTATTAATCTTTCGAAGTTAAAATAAATTCAAGCTAGGAATGATTTTATCGCCTTCCAAGACAGCGACTGCTTTGATATCAAATCAAATAGTCTCTTGTAAAATCTTAGCCCCCGAAGATCAACAGCCACTAACGCACTTTATTTGCTGTTATACGTAAATTAATCTGCTTCACTAGTACTTTATCCTGCTTGTTTATACGCCCTACAATGAGCAAGAAATCACTACCGTCAGTTTTTATTACTTTAATGCTTGTGTTATCAAGTTTGGTTTTACCGTAGGTGGTTTCTATTTTTTCTATGTCTTTAAAGTGACTAAGATCCGATTCAAGCCTGCCGTCATCGTTTTTGTAGTAACTAAAAATATAGTTCTCGGTTATTCCGTTACCGTCTTCTCGGTAATCAAATACTGCATCGCTATAAAAATAAAGTATTTCTTCGTTTTCAGGTGTTAGGCGATTACGTTTTAAAAAGTGTACTTGGTAAGACCATAAACTATCGCCTTTTATAATTGCGGCATTGGGTAAAATATTTACTTCTTGAAGTACGCCTAAAAATAATAGAGGTGCAAACGCAAGCGAGATTAAATACTGTCTAATTCGCCAGTACGAGTTGTAATGTAGGGCTTCTTTACTTGTATCGGTTTGTTCAATGTAACTAACTAGAGGCAACCATAAAAATGGCATTATACAAATCACTATGGTTGCGTATTCGTCCATACGATAAGCAAAGGCGCTGGCAAGTACCATTAGCCAGAGTGTTAAGGCAGTCCAGTTAGGCATTACTCTATTTTTGTTTAACTGTTGTTGGCTGTGCTCTGCAAGTGCGAGATACAAAGGGTAATACCATAAAAATGCAAATATACCTCGAGCAATAGGCATAATACTTGAGTTATCGCGCTCTTTAATGGCTTTAAAGTTACGATAACTCCAGTAGTTAACAAATATGCCTAAACTTAAAATACTGTAAATAATAAACTTACTTACAGATACTGCATAAAATGGACTATCTTCAAATTTCACTTTTTTTGCTGACTCTAATCGCCAATCGGCGAAAAAGAATATGAGTACTAAAATATAGCCAGCCAACACATATTTAAGCCAACTATAACCAAAGCTATCTAGCACATCAGCTGTTGTTTGAGGCGTTTCGGTCGTTTCCGCGTATTTTAGAATAGGGTAATGGGTTGCTGATATTAACTTTTTACGCTGTGCTAAATAATCATCTATTTGAGCGGCTTTAATATGATCTTGTTTTGCGTAATAGTCATAGCTCAGTGTTAAAATATTATCATTAAATTCAGTAGTTTTTTTTAGGTTGAAGTAGTCGTTATCAATTTCTTGTTGGTCGCTATCAAATCCCCAACCTTTTTCTGCAAAATGTAGTTTTATTGTGGTGTTAATTATATTGGGGTAGCCAAAGTAGAGTGGGTCGGTGCGATTTACCTGCTTTGGTTCGTAAACGCTATTTTGTATTTCATTCGCGTAAAAACTAGCTTCGTAGCCTTCGTCTGTTTTTTCCCAAAATTCACTAATTAAATACGATTCTTTGGTTATTAGTTTACCCGTTTGTTCTTGCTCACTAATAGTCATTGCTTCATTGATTGATAGACCCTTTAAAAAGCCTTGGTAATACTCGAAGTAAGATTTAGCAACGCTATTTAGACCACTGCTGGCTATACTGCTTCTTCGGTTGATAGCTTCAAATTCAGCATAAGTGTACTGGGTTTCAAAACGTGATGGCTCAGATACTTTTTCAGCAATAAAAAAGTTATCTTCTACAGATACATTTGTATGTACAGGTTTTTGCGCCATTGAAGTTAAAGTGGTTTCACCTTTATCAATAATTAGGGCATAGCCATAATCAGGCTGTGCTAAATACTCAAGAGTACCTCGTTGGTAGCTAACCGTAGGATCGAGCCAGTAGCGTTTTCCGTTTTGTTTAAGCGTAACAATTACGTGATTAAATACACTTGCAGAAGGTGGAAGTTCTTTTAAACGTTTGGTTTCCTCTGTATCAACTAGCGCAGGGAAGGCCTCTATATCCATCGCTTTTAGTAACGAAATAAGCAGTACTGTTTTATCTTTACAATCGCCATATCGTAGCGAAAGCGTTTCTGAAGCTGACGTTGGTTGATGCGAGTTAGTGCCCATTTCAAGCCCTAAATATCGAACTTCGTCTTGGCTAAAGCGCAGTGCTGCGGCAATTTTGTCTGATGTTTTTGTGTGTTTTGCTTTTATTTCTTCAGCTACATCCAAAATGCTGTTTGGGGTTTCTATGGCTGATTGATAAAGTGGATATGCCCAGTTAACTACCTGACCCCAATCGTCAAACTCAGAAAAGTAAACTTGTGTATATGGGTCGTACCACGTTGGGGTTTGAGAATTTTGCTCGAGTAAGGGTTCTTCAAAAAGAGTTATAGAATAATCTTTGCCATATTTGTTAAGCGTTTCTTGAATATCTGCTGTGCCGTTTATTGTATTAATATGTAAAGGCGTTTGTTTACCCCAAAGTACACGCATATTTTGTTGCACTACAGGTACCGACCAGTTAAGCGTGCGTCTTGTACTAAATTTATTAGCATATATAGGGTTGCTACCTGTCATTGTGTAGCTGTAATCGAGTGTGTCGCCACTGCGCATATCATCAATAATAATATTGAGTGATAAGCTACCATTATAAATACGATCAGCTAACTCAGATTCACCTTGTATAACCGTCATTCTCGCGCTGCCAAGCTTATCAATACGCTCATTATTTCTAATAATCGTTAAGCTATTTAGTGTTAGCGACTCGTAACTTGGATCAAAATCAAGATTAAGCTGGCTTATATAATCAACACCACTTTGATTTAAAGCTTTCATAACCAAACGCGTATAGCGTTGCTGTTTTTGTCTGCTCGGTATATAGGATTGGTTATCGAGTAACAAATAAAGTGTGCCGTCACGTACTTTGGTTATGTCGGAATGCTTGGGTTGCTCAATAATATGTGTATTAACCCAATTAGCTGGTTTATCTATTTTATATTGCTGCGCAAAAATACTATGAGAGGAAATTAATAAGGTAAGTGCAATTAGCCAAGAGCTGAGTCGAAGGAAGTTCCATTTCATTGTAGGGTCTTATAGTTGTTTTTATAAATACTATTGAAGGAATAATGTACCAAATTTAGGCTTTTTTGACAATGAGATGTTAATTGAATCCATCCACATATTTATATCTATAATTATGATAATGAATAAGTTCAGCTCAATTTAGCTTATTATTTATATGCATAGGTTATAAATACAATGAAAGCATAAAGGTATTTAATTATCTCTAAAAATGGCTTTGCTGTTTGTCTTATTGCTCGGCACACATTTTACTTTGCAAAATACACTATGCTTTTATAAAGCACGCAACCACTGCATTTACCGCTCAGAAAATGGGCGATTTGGTTGGTGTTAGTCGCTCTACAGCACGCCGTTACTTGGAGTATTTACTTGAATCAGTAAGTTAACAGCGGATCAAAGTTATGGCAGTATTGGCCGCCCTGAACGTTGCTATAAAATAGCGAAGTAACTTTGTGTACCTGATGCTAAAATATTAAATGCTATTTATTTCAGTGCCTTACGTTTTTTTTGTTATGTTTGATATTTAATAGATACTGACGATAAAAAAAATATGTTGAATTGATTGCATTTTAAGCGGCTTGTATGGTGATGTTCGCTTTAAGTGATGTTATACTCCTGCGGAATAATTTATCGACTTTATTAAGAGCAAAATTAATGGCAGATTTATCGAAGTACAGAAACATTGGTATTTTCGCGCACGTTGATGCGGGTAAGACCACGACTACTGAGCGTATCCTAAAGCTTACTGGTCAAATCCATAAAACTGGTGAGGTTCATGATGGTGAATCTACTACTGACTTCATGGAACAAGAAGCTGAGCGCGGTATTACTATTCAGTCTGCGGCTGTAAGCTGTTTCTGGAAAGATCACCGCTTTAACGTTATCGATACTCCTGGACACGTTGACTTCACAGTTGAAGTTTACCGTTCACTTAAAGTACTAGATGGCGGCATCGGTGTGTTCTGTGGTTCTGGTGGTGTTGAACCACAATCAGAAACTAACTGGCGTTATGCTAATGATTCAGAAGTTGCACGTATTATCTTCGTAAATAAATTAGACCGTATGGGTGCTGATTTTTACCGTGTAACTGAGCAAGTACGTAAAGTACTTGGCGCAACTCCACTAATCATGACTTTACCAATTGGTATTGAAGATGAGTTTGTTGGTGTTGTAGATGTTTTAACTAAAAAAGCATACGTTTGGGATGACACTGGTCTTCCTGAAAACTACGAAATCACAGACGTTCCTGCAGACATGGTAGATAAAACTGACGAGTATTATGAAATGCTTGTTGAAACTGCCCTTGAGCAAGACGATGCACTACTTGAAGCTTACATGGAAGGTGAAGCACCTTCTTTAGAAGACATCAAACGTTGTATCCGTAAAGGTACTCGTGACCTTGCTTTCTTCCCAACATACTGTGGTTCTGCGTTTAAGAACAAAGGTATGCAGCTTATTCTTGACGCTGTTGTTGATTACTTACCATGTCCTACAGAAGTTGATCCTCAACCTCTTATGGATGAAGAAGGTAACGAAAATGGCGAGTTCGCAGTAGTATCTACTGACGAACCTTTCAAAGCGTTAGCATTCAAAATAATGGATGACCGTTTTGGTGCATTAACATTCGTACGTATTTACTCAGGTAAACTAAACAAGGGTGACACCATCCTTAACTCGTTTACTGGTAAAACTGAGCGTGTTGGCCGTATGGTTGAGATGCAAGCAGATGACCGTAACGAATTAACTAGCGCACAAGCTGGTGACATCATTGCTATCGTAGGCATGAAAAACGTGCAAACTGGTCACACATTATGTGATCCTAAGCACCCAGTAACACTTGAGCCAATGGTATTCCCAACTCCAGTAATCTCGATTGCTGTACAGCCTAAAGATAAAGGCGGTAATGAGAAAATGGGTGTTGCTATCGGTAAAATGGTTGCAGAAGATCCATCTTTCCAAGTTGAGACTGATGAAGATTCAGGCGAGACTATCCTTAAAGGTATGGGTGAGCTTCACTTAGATATCAAAGTAGATATTCTTAAGCGTACTTACGGCGTAGACCTTATTGTTGGTCAACCACAAGTTGCTTACCGTGAAACTATCACTAAAGAAATTGAAGATAGCTACACGCATAAGAAACAATCTGGTGGTTCTGGTCAGTTCGGTAAAATCGACTACCGCATCAAGCCAGGCGAAGTTGCTTCAGGTTTCACGTTTAAATCATCAGTTGTTGGTGGTAACGTACCTAAAGAATTCTGGCCTGCAGTTGAGAAAGGCTTCAAGTCAATGATGGGTACTGGTGTTCTAGCTGGCTTCCCTGTACTTGACGTTGAAATTGAACTTTTCGACGGTGGTTTCCATGCCGTGGATTCATCTGCAATCGCGTTCGAAATCGCTGCTAAAGGCGCTTTCCGTCAATCGATCCCTAAAGCGGGCGCACAACTTCTTGAGCCAATCATGAATGTTGACGTGTTCACTCCAGAAGATCACGTTGGTGACGTAATCGGTGACCTTAACCGTCGTCGTGGTATGATGAAAGACCAAGAAGCTGGTTTAACAGGCAGCCGTATTAAAGCTGACGTACCGTTATCAGAAATGTTCGGTTACATCGGTACACTACGTACAATGACATCTGGTCGTGGTCAGTTCTCTATGGAGTTCTCACACTACGCTGCATGTCCGCAAAACGTTGCTGATACAGTAATCGCTGCAGAAAAAGAGAAAAAAGCTGCTAAGTAATTAGCTCTTTAACTCTTTAAAAAAACCCGCACATGTTGCGGGTTTTTTATTGCCTATAATTTGGTTTTATTTTTTTTAGTTGTTTATAACTACTTTTTATTATTAATTAGTCCTATGTTGCTAATTAATAAAAAGGTACTAGAGAGCAATTTATTTACCTCAATTACTTAATTGGTTGGTTTATAAGAGGTTAATTGTAAAGTAAATGTAACTGTATGAATTTTAAGAACTTCTATTGATGCATCTATATACGTAATGTAGAATATTAGCACTTTTAGACTAGAGCTCTAAAGTCAGATAAGGAAGTCTCCGCAGCAGAGACGTTTGCTATTAATTCTATATAAGACGTAACAATCATGAAATCTATTAAATTAGCACCAAACTGGTGGCTACAATTTACAAAATGCGTTTTAGCATTCAGCTTAATATTTTTAATTCATATTATATTTTCTGTGAACCTAAAAATTGTTTTTCTCACTGTAATGCCAGCTCTACTGATTATTACTACTTTTAATATTCTTCATCTTCGTTTTTTACATTGTTATAAAGCAGGCATTTGTTATACGCGTTTATGCACAAAGCGTTATATCAATAGCGAGGAAATTAGTTGCGTATCATTTAGTTCGTTTTTTCTTTTCACCATTTTTAAGGTGGAGTTAGATAATGGTAAAACGTTCCATTTTTATAACTGGCAACTTGATGATGAAACGCAATCAGCTATTTCTAAAATGTACTGCAATAAGTCAGCTAACAAAATTGAAAATATTAGCGATAAATGCAATGCTTGATCTTTAATTTAGATAGCAAAAAGGAGCGATTAATCGCTCCTTTTTTGTTTTTGTATTTTATAACGCGCTAATTAAACTTTTTTATAGCCTTAGCTTTTAGCGCTTTCATCTTTAGCCTGCGTGGCTTCTTAAAAGACTGGATAGGCATTGTTACCAACTGCTCTTGTGGTAGTGCCGGTATTGTTTGTGGATAAGCACCTTCCTTTGGTACCGAAATTTCTTTTAGATGTATTTTAAGTGCTTCTAGAGTTGAGTCGTTATCAACTTCACTAGGGCAAATAAATATACCTAACTTTCTTAGTTGTACACCGAGTTTAATGCTACTGGTATAACGGATAATCGGAGCGCCTAATACTAAGCCCAGCAATATAGGTGATAACCACCAAAAGAATACTGGCGTGAAGTAGTAAGCCGTACAACCCCATGCAATAGCCACAATAGTTGAGAATAACGTATAACCAAACGCCTCTTTCCACGGAACCATACGACCTTCGCGCGGTTGTGCATCCCACTTCACTTTTTTACCTAAAAACACACAAAGTACAAAGTAAGCATGAAATACCATCATTAATGGGGCAACAATAATAGCAAATACGGTTTCAATGATTGAACCTAGTATGAGCTTAATTGAACCACCAAAGCGTTTGTTTCTATGTATTAAGGTTACTATTATGCCCATTAGTTTAGGCATTAATAAAATAACAATAGTTAAATACAAGAGTGAATCAATCAGATCGGTTTTAGCTATTTGCCATGTAGGGAATAATTGATAAACACGGTTAAAGTACACATCACTATTTAATGCGCGCGTTACTGCATCAATAGTACTTAGCGCTAGCATTGAGAGCCAAATTAGTGATGAAATATAGGCTGTCGCACCGAGTAAAAAGTGTAGCTTACTCATTAATTTTAATTTTGATGATGATAGTAAACCTAAGTGCTGAATATTACCTTGCACCCAGCGTCTATCGCGTACAGCGTAGTCTAGAATGTTACTTGGTACTTCTTCATAGCTACCTTCAATATCTGATAGCAACAATACATCCCAACCAGCACTGTGAAGTAGTGAAGCTTCTACAAAGTCATGACTTAAAATTTCGCCGCCAAAAGGTGCATTACCTTTTAGTGTTGGCAAGCCACAGCACGTTATAAATGCTTCAACTCTAATGATTGCATTATGACCCCAGTAGTTGGCTTTATCAGTTTGCCAAAAAGCTGAGCCAGTAGCGAGCATTGGGCTATATAGCACTGACGCAAACTGTAAAAAGCGGCCAAAAAAGGTATCTTGACGAACAGGGATCGGAATAGTTTGGATCAGGCCTGCTTGTGGGTTGTTGAGCATACTTGTAGTAAGCTCTAACATACATTTCCCGGTCATTACGCTATCTGCATCAAGCACAATCATATGGTCGTACTGGCTGCCCCAGCGCTCACAAAAGTCGGTTAGGTTACCTACTTTACGGTGTTTGTTATCTTCGCGACGACGATAAAAAACGTTTTTAGCCGTATCACCTAAACGTTCACACAATGCATGCCATGCACTTAGCTCGTTTTTAGCTATTTCTGGGTCTTGCGTGTCGCTTAATAAGTAAAAATCAAAGTTTGCAAGTTGGCCTGTTTCTTTTAACGATTGCAGACTAACTTCAAAGCCCGCGATAACACGGTGGGTGTCTTCGTTGTAAATAGGCATTACAACGGCGGTTTTTTGGGCGTTAATTGCCTCACTATTGAACTCAATTGGTTTAATACGCTTTAGCGTAAGTGGGTCAATTCGTAATAGCTGTAATACAAAGCCGATTGTTCCACTACAAAAGGCCGTTACAATCCAGGCAAAAGTGATTGAGAATAATACTAAAAGAGCATACTCAAGTAATGTCATACCGTTTGAGCTTAAAATCTCAAACATAATAGATATGCCGTAGCCAGATGTGCCGAGCGCTGCAATAGCAAATAGCCAAACTCTTAATGTTTTGAATGGCATTGGAGTGCCCTTACCTTTATTACTTGATGTCATTTGGGTACCAAACATAACTCCATACCTCGCTAATTTCTTTATCACGTAGTTTTAACGATAAACGCATATCAACGGGTTGATCGTCCTGTGGTGCAATCTTAAAGGCTACACGCCATCCGCGTGAATCAGGCAGTTTTTGTACATTCACGTCGGTTACTTCGCCTGTTGTAAGTTGAATGTCGGCATCTAGCTTTAACTGTTCAGAGAGTTGATTTATTTCTGACCCAGTAAAATCAACAGTAAATTGGCGATGGCTTTTTGGTGGCGGGTTGTCCTCACCAGGTAAAGCAGCACTACCGATTCTTGTGCGCAGTACTCTCGCTTTTTCGTGCTGAGTTAAAACTGCATTAAAGGTCGTCATTTTGTAGCTTAGCTTTAATGAATCACCGGCTTTCATTGGCTTTTCTGGTACCCAGTAACTGACGATATTGTCGTTAGTTTCTGTGTCAGTAGGTATCTCTACAAGCTCTACACGGCCATTTCCCCATTCACCTTGTGGTTCAATCCATAGACTAGGGCGGTTGTGGTAATGTGCTTCTGTGTCCAGATAGTTATTAAAATCTCGATCTCGTTGAGCTAACCCAAAACCTTTTGGATTATTGTATGAAAACGAAGTTACACTTAGCTGTGAAGGGTTGTTAAGAGGGCGCCATACCCATTTATCATCAGCAGATTGAGTTAATAGGCCATCCGAGTCATGAACTTCAGGGCGATAGTCATCAAAAAATTTGGTACTGTTTTCACCGTGGTAAAACATACTCGTTAATGGAGCTACGCCGAGCTTTTTAATGTCTTTACGTGCAAATATCTGCATATCAACATCAACTAGCATATTAGTTGTAGGGTCAACACTAAACTTGTATGCACCCGATATAGATGGGCTATCTAATAATGCAAAAATGGTAATTTGTGTTTGGTCGGCCTTTGGTTTAACTAACCAAAACTCTTTGAACATTGGAAATTCTTCACCTGAATTTTCTGCAGTATCAATGGCAAGGCCTCTAGCTGATAATCCATAAACTTGCTGAGGGCCAACAACTCTAAAATACGATGCTCCCTGAAATACCATTACTTCGTCTTTATACTCGTTAGTATTTAACGGGTAATGTAAGCGAAATCCAGCATGGCCTAGTTGAGTATCCGCAACACTTTTAGCTATTTCTTCTTGTAGTGGTGCAGCAGTGCCATCGTATTGGTAAAAGTCAGTACTGAAAGGTAAGCGACTGCGTTTAGAGTCGCTATCAACGGTATTTATTGTCACAGGTGTTTTATATAAAAAACCAGGATGGAATAATTGCAGCTCGTACAGGCCTTCATCTTTCCATACTGCTTTGTCTTTTTTAAATCGAATTGAACGGTAATCTTGATAATCAATATTGTTAAGTGCTTCAAGCTCAATGTTTTTAGGCGCCACGTATTCTTCGCTTGCTAACTTTTTAGCGCGGGCGCTAATTACGTCAAATAAGCTACTTTGTGGGATTGCTACATCAACGGTTGCAGCAATCGCTTGGTTGCTATTGCCCCAAGTCGAAAAAATAATAAGTAGACCCAGTAGTGGTGCTGACTTCTTTTGCCATTTAGGCAGATTTTGGGTTAGTTGTTTCATTCTCATTCCTTTATAAAAACACGACTTATTTTTACGTTTAGGGTAAATATTGATTTTATTTTGTAAGTATCTTCTAAATAACTTAGAGCAAAATTTAAACCTTAATAAAAGTTCATATTTTTCAATAGGTAAGATTTATATACATAATTCACTGAGGTTTTGTTGTGTAAAATTCACTCAAATGTATGTAGTTGTTACTGATTAATTACTAGAAGATTCACAGATCGTCTGAACATATTACGGGGGGTTTAATGAAGCTTGTCTGAATTACATTTGTATAAAATAAAAAAGCCGCAAGAGCGGCTTTTAAATGTTTAGATTTAACTTAGTTATTTCTTTTTAAATCGACGCACTATTGATAGTGGTGCTAAAAGAAGTGATAACCATAATAATGAACCTGCATCATTATCATCATCTGAGCGTAAGTTATTTACTTTCACGGCTACTTTTTCAACGTTAGATAAGTTACCCACGCTATCCTGAGCTTGCACTGTTAAAGTAATACGATTTTCAAATTCGTAATCAATCTCTCCAGCAACAATTAGCTGCCCCTGATTGTTAATAGAAACGCTGTCATTATCAGATGTAATAAATTTAACAACTGGTGATTCATCGGCATTTGGATCACTAAAATCGAGTGTGCCGATAATTGTGCCAATTGCGCTGTTTTCATCGACTGCAAAAACTTGATCAGCTTTAATAACTGGCGTTTGCTCTTCAGGTGTTAAAGTGATTTCAGATTTAATATCAATAATTACAGGGTCGTGATCTGATGCGCGGTATGCACTTTCAGAGTACAAACTAGATTGTTGACCTTCGCTTTTAAACTCTACATTGTAATCAAGAGAAATAGGTTCATCTGCGTTGATGTGCCAATCTGTTGCTGCGACAATTTTGCTAAGTAGTGATTGGGTAGCTACTGCATGATCTAAACTACCAGCGCGACCAGAAAAGCTGTAAGAATAACCAAGCGTATCACCATCAATTTCTGCAACTACATTTTTGTAGCCTTTATCAGCAAATGCACGTATAGGATCTTCCATTGCGTAAGCATTCATATCGCCGACTAAAATAGTATCTTCGTCGTCAACACCGGTTGGTTTGCTATCAAGCCAATTTGCGAATGCATTAGCACCTTCTGTGCGTATTTCATTCCAACAGCCTTGTCCATCACCTGAATCTGCATTGTTTCCAGAAGCACTACCACAGCTTTTAGATTTAAGGTGTGACACAGCAACAGTAAATACTTCATCAGTTTCTAATGATTTAAAGCTTTGTGCAATTGGAGCACGGTTACTAAAATCAAATGGAGCCTCAGTCGTAATAGCAGCAGTACCTACTTCTTCTACTTTGTTAGCACGATAGATAAGTGCGGTAGTAATTGCATCGGTACCAATTTGATCTACGTTAAAATCAACAAATGCATAGTTGTTAGCACTATCAGCGTCATTTAATGCATCTACTAAGCTTGCAATTGCACTAAATTCGCCAAAACCATCATTTTCAATTTCCATTAAACCAACAACATCGGCCTGGATAGCGCTAATGGCACTTACAATTTTAGCTTCTTGGCGAGTAAATTCAGCTTCTGAATCTGCACCTCGGGCTGTCGGGAACCCTCCGCCTTGGCCATCACCATTAAAGTAATTAAGTACGTTAAAGCTAGCTACACGTAAATCTGCTTCAGCATTAAGTTCAGGCGCATTTTCACGTGCATTTGTTGCAATAAACGAAGGTGCTACAGTTGGGTGGATTCTGTAAAGGCTAAAGCTATAAGCAAGTGCCCCCGTAACCGTATTAACTGTATCGCCAGTACGTAATGTATTTTCTGCTGATAAGCCTGGAGTTGGGTAGGCTGTAGGGTCTAAGTTTTGTACTGTAGAGCCATCATCTAGTAAAATCTTTTTAAGTAGATTTTCAGTTTCAACTGCATTAGCTGCATCTCCAGGTAATGCAACTTGGGTACCTTGATACAAGCGTTCTGTAGCTAATTCAACTTCACCATATCGACCAAGGCCAAAGTTATTAGTTACTACTAATGGTTGTTCTAATGTAACTAACATACCTTCAAAAGCTTCTAAATCAGTTGTATCAGCTAAAGGTAAAGTGATTTTTGTAGCTGCTGCAGCTAAACCAGTGCCACATACGGCAACTTGGCTAACACTGCCGATTTGTGTTGCATCAAAATATTCTTCTACAGTACCTTGTACACGTACATGGTCGCCTACGTTTACGTCAATATCTGCAAAATAAACAAATACACCTTCAGAGGTGAGAGGATTTGCATCTATGTCAGCAGCAAGTGAGCTAACGAAAAAGCCTTTTAATTGATCATCATCTTGGAAGTCTGCGGTTACAATACCCTCAAACTCTACTAAAGTATTAACAAGCGGGCTTGCAGAGCTATCGCCTTGTATAGCGTTAATTAGTACTTTTTCTGCGCCACAAACAAGTGGTTCAAGTGGTTCTGGTTCTGGAATTGGTTCAGGAGCACTGCCTTCAGAACCAGAATGAGAACCTAATCCATCGAATGTATCTATATCAAATTGAACCCATTCATCGCTAGGGCTAAACGCTGATGTTGAATCAGTGCGGCCTGTTGTAATACTGTCTTTTCTACGGAGTGTTTTGTTTTGCGTTTGTGCTGAGGCATCAGACCAAAATGACCCTGGATCTACACCCACTTGACCAAAGCTATCGACTACAATACCATCTTTTGTTAACACAAGAGCATCGTCACCGTTGTAAAATGTAACAGTGCTAGTAGTATCGGAAATACTTAGTATGTCTTCAATTGCGCCGGAGTTGGCAATTACGTATGTTGTATTTGCAGCTAATTCACCTGTTAAAGCAATAGAATTTCCTACAGTATCGCTACCGTTTGAATACAGTCCTAATGTGTATCCATCAAGTACTATTGAGGTAGGTGCATTATTATAAAGCTCAATTGCTTTATTATTACTGCTTCCCTCTATGTATTCTGAAATGATTAGATCTGCAGAGGCTGGTGCACTGAGACTTGCTATAACAAGTGCGAGTGGTGTTATTTTTGTTTTAAACATTTTTTTATTATTCCCGTGTATTAATCCCAAAATGGGACACCAGTTTAGAGAATAAATATGACGAAAATAATACAAAAATGTAAACGAATGTAAATAAAAGGCGATTTAACCGCCTTTTTATAAAAACCTTACTTTTTAGCTAGGTATTGTGCGGCTTGCTTAGCAAAATAGGTCAATATTCCATCAGCGCCTGCACGCTTAAATGCAAGTAAAGACTCCATTATAGTAGCTTCCTCACTTAACCAACCGTTATCAATAGCTGCTTTGTGCATTGCATACTCGCCACTTACCTGATATGCGAAAGTAGGTACACCAAACTCGTCTTTAACACGACGTACAATATCTAAATAAGGCATGCCAGGCTTAACCATGACCATATCAGCGCCTTCTTGTAAGTCTAATGCGACTTCACGTATTGCTTCATCAGAGTTTGCTGGGTCCATTTGGTAGGTTTTTTTATCGGCACCTTTTAAGTTCCCAGCAGAACCTATTGCGTCTCTAAATGGGCCATAGTAGCTAGATGCGTACTTAGCTGAGTAGGCCATAATACGGGTATGCACAAACCCATCAGCTTCAAGTGCTTCACGAATTGCAGCAATACGGCCATCCATCATGTCCGAAGGGGCAATTACATCAGCGCCCGCTTCTGCATGCGAGAGTGCTTGTTTAACTAAAATTTCGGTGGTTACGTCGTTTATTACATAGCCTGTGTCATCAATAATGCCGTCTTGACCGTGCGTCGTGAATGGATCAAGTGCACCATCAGTAATTACACCCAACTCAGGAAAGGCTTCTTTTAAAGCGCGAACAGTGCGTTGCACTAAGCCATCGTCATTATATGCTTCTTCGGCAAATAGTGATTTTTTGTCCGCAGGGGTTACCGGAAAAATAGCAACGGCAGGTACGCCAAGCTCAACAAGTTCTTTTGCCTCAAGTAATAGTAAATCTATCGATAGACGTTCAATACCAGGCATTGATTCAATTGCTTCGCGACGATTTTTACCTTCTAGTACAAATACAGGGTAAATTAAATCGTTTACGCTAAGTTGGTTTTCGGCCATTAAGCGGCGAGAAAAGTCGCTGCGGCGCATTCTGCGCATGCGAGTATACGGGAAAAGGTCTAATCCTGACTGGGCCATATTAATATGCTCCTACTGTGGTAATGGAAAAGTGATTACTTGATTACGGCCATGTTGCTTTGCGTAATAAAGTGCTTTGTCGGCGCACTCAGTAAAAATTTGAGGGTTGCTAACATCATCAGCAATGCTGGTGTATACACCAGCGCTAATTGTAAATTGAATATCATTATTGGCAACCGTTACTGTACTGGCTGAGATAGCTGCTCGTATTTTTTCAGCTATGTCTTGTGCACCTTCGCTGGGGGTATTAGGTAATAGCACCACAAACTCTTCACCGCCATAACGAGCAACTTCATCGAGTGGTCGCTTTAAATGATCTTTTATAAGGTCAGATACAGCTTTAATAACTTGATCGCCAATTATGTGTCCGTATGTATCGTTAATACTTTTGAATCGGTCTATATCAAGCATAACAATACTAAGCGGTGTTTGTTCTCGGCGAGAGCGACGAATCTCCATTATTAGCTTTTTATCAAAAAAGCGTCTGTTTTTTATTCCGGTTAAAGCGTCTTCGGTATTGAGTAACTCAAGTGAGCGGTTTTTTTCTTCAAGTTCTCTGAGTGTAACTTGTAATTCAAAGGTGCGTTCGTCGACTTGTGATTCGAGTTCTTGGCGTGTTTTTTCTTGTAACTTTAAGCGCTCTTTAAGTAGCGTATCTTGAGCCGCATTTTCAGCAATCAAGGTTTGCTGAGCAATTACTTCTTCATCACGTTGCAAAATAAATAACTTCATTACACTGTAGCATAGACAAAATGTGCAGCTAAAAAAGCATGTAAATACAAATGCTAATGTACTTCTGTCAAAGGCGTATAGCCCTATTACTGCAACAATAAAATAAAGCATCACCACCAAGAAAAAAACTAATACGAGCAGTAGCGCTTTATTAGGTTTAGAAGGTGATAAACGTATGCACATAAGTGTAGTTGCAATATAAAAGCCTAAAACGATTGGGATAGTAGTTAAGCAAAATAGTGTCACTATATGGGTTGGAAATAGCCAAATAAACAATAACGAGACACCTAATGCGTTAACTATCACTTTTTGAACCGTAAGTAAAAAAGAGGGCTTTGGATGGCAAATTTGCTTTTGTAAAGGCAAAAACATTAAAGCAATAAGCATAAGTAATATAGGGATCATAACTTGCTGTAACGCTGGCAAATTAGGATGAATATATTTTAGGCCAAAGCCACAAATGTAGGCTAATAAACTACCTAATGTGAGGGTAATTAAACCAGCATAAACAAAATAACGTTTACGTGAAAAACTATATAAAACTAAGCAACTCACACCTAAAGAAAATATAAAACCAATCAATAAGCCATAGAGTAAATTAAGTTTACCTTTATGTGCCAAATAAGCTTCTGGTTGCCACAGCGTTAAAGGGACTCGCAAGCCGGAGCTATTCGTCACTCTCATAATAATAATGGTTTCGCTATTTGCAGGGCTAATTAATTTAACTAATAAAGATTCACTCTTAATCGCACGTTTATCAAGGGGGTATGCATCGCCAATTTGGGTGTGAGAAATTAATTGCGAGTTATGTAACTGATATACTTGAACGTCGTTTAGCAGAGGGTTGTTTAGTGACAACAGTTGTTCGGTATTATAACTAAGCGTGTTTTTTATTTTAAATTTCATCCATACAGAACGCTGCTCAAGACCTAGGTTAAGAGGTTTACCTGTGTTTTTTTGCCACTGTATATGGCTACTTTGTTGTGCATCTAATAGCGAAGTTGGTTCAAAAGAGTAATGCAGGTTATTAATGTTTTGGGAGTTAAAATCATGTTTTATTATTACAGGGCTTGCGAAAGAGCAAAAAGTGCAAAGAAGCATCAATAGACTTAGTAATGCTTTTGCGCACGCCATTAGCAGCTCTTTAAACCAAAAACATTGTAAAAGTTTTCTGTAGTTTTGCGGGCCACAACTTCTTCATCTATTTGATAAAGTTGCGCAACTGTTTGGCAAATATAAGGAAGCAGAGCGGGTTCATTTTTACGCGATTTAGGTTTTGGCTTAACTGTTCGTGGAATTAAAAATGGTGCATCAGTTTCTATTAATAATCGATCTAGAGGAATGCTAGGCACTAGTTGTTGTAAATCTTTACCACGCCTTTCATCACATACCCAACCCGTTATACCAATATACAGACCTAAATCTAAATATTGCTTTAGAGCTGCTGAGTTACCCGTAAAGCAGTGGAGTACACCGCGAATATTAAACTCTTTTAAAATACTTAGCATGTCGTCACTTGCATCACGTTCATGTAAGTAAACAGGTAAATCTAATTTTTCGGCAAGTGCTAGGTGGCGTCTAAAAACACTACGCTGTACATCGCGAGGCGAAAAGTCACGGTTATAATCAAGGCCGCATTCACCAATCGCTATGACTTGCTTATTGTTTGCAAGTGCAGTTAATTGTGCTTCTAATTCATTCGTCGCCGATTTAGCATCATGTGGGTGGACACCCGCCGTAGAATATTGGAGATGTTTTATCGCAAGTTCAAGTGATTGCTGACTACTCGCAATATCACAACCTATAATAAGCATATTTGTAACACCGGCTTCGCTTGCACGGGTAATTACATCATAATGCTGGTCATCAAATTGATGATTAGTTAAGTTAACTCCAGCATCAATTAACGTATATGACATTACTTAGTACGTTTAACGCGAATAGAGCGGTTTTTACCGTCTTGTTTCAGTAAAAAGGAGTTGAATGCACCACGGCTGATTACAATTGTATCGTTTTCTTTTAAACGCATGCTGTCAGAGCCAATTTGACGCCATTGTTGGCCGTTATCTAGCGAAATAATTAACTCGCCATAAGCTGCTTCTTTCACTGAAGTAACCATAGCTTTAATTTCAGTCTCTTTTTCTACCTGTGATTCTTTGTGCTCTAAGCCAAAATCGTCAGTTTTTGCCTTTGCTTGCATTGGTGCAGCAGCTACGGCTTGAGGTACATTGTTAGCCGTTGGTGGAGTGAGTGTTTTTGTTATTGTTGGCTTTGTTAGTGATTTACCAGCAATTGTATTGTCATAGCAAAGTAATCGGTTAAAGTCATTTTCAATAAAGCTACATGCTTGCAGGGCCTGAGTATTAAATTCAGTTTGCGCAGCAAAAGTAGGCGCACTTAATAAAACCAATAGTGAGAGTAGTTGTTTTTTCATTTTATTCCTCAGATTCTTTTTGTGGTTTGGCGGTATAAAATTTTGCTAAAATTAAACCTAGTTCAAACAAAAGAAGCATCGGAAATGCTAATAATGTTTGTGATAAAACATCAGGCGGTGTTAAAAACATTGCCACTACAAATACACCCACCACGATATAAGGGCGCTTTTCTTTTAAGCTTTTTGTTGTTGTTGCGCCACTCCAGCATAGCAGCATAATAGCTACTGGAATTTCGAAAGCGACACCGAATGCAAAAAATAGTTTTAATACGAATCCTAAATAGCTAGCGATATCGGGTGCTAGAGTCATCATTTCGGGACCTGTACTTGTAAAAAAACCTAATATAATTGGTAGTACTGCAAAGTAGCAAAAAGCGATACCCCCATAAAACAAGACAACGCTTGAGATTAGTATAGGTATTAGCATTTTTTTTTCATTTTGGTACAAGCCAGGAGCTATAAACCCCCAAATTTGATGAAGTATCCATGGAGTAGATAATAAAGCCGCAACAAAAAAAGTAAGCATCATAGGGACTATAAAAGGGTCACTCACATTTATAGCTATCATGGTCGCGCCATTAGGTAAATGAACCACTAATGGTGCAGCTATAAGTTCGTAAATATTATCTTTAAAATAAAACAGCGCGATAAAAAATAATAAAATGCTCAATAGCGCTTTTATCAGTCGATCACGTAACTCAATTAAATGAGATACAAACCCCGATTTTACTTCCTCAACCATTATTTTTTATACCATGTAGTGAGTTGACCACAAAGTGAGAGATAAATTTCACTTTTTTTCATCAAGTTGTTGGTTATTTGATGTATCAGGTTGTGTTTTTTTGTAGCTGTGAGTAACTGACTCAGCCGCTTTTTGTAGCTCCGTTAATGAACTTTGTAGCTCAGGGCTTAAGTCTTTTAGTTCTTGTTGTTCTGCTTTTTTAAGGTTTTCGTGAAGTTCATGAATACGCAGTTCTTCACTTACTTCGGCTTTTACCGAGTTGGCAAGTGATTTAGCGGTTTTAACCCATTTACTCACTGTTCTAATAGCAACAGGTAAGCGCTCAGGGCCGAGCACCACTAAGCCAACAATAAAAACAACAACAAGTTCCCACATTCCCATACTAATTAAACCTTATTGCTATCTTTGTTTTTTTCAGTATTGGTTGAGTCGTCAACGGTGCTTTTTTCTGATTGTTGAATTTGCTCTGATTTTTCTTGCTCACTCGCTGTGTCGTCCGACATTGCTTTTTTGAAGCCTTTAACAGCGCCTCCAATATCACCACCCATACCGCGTAGTTTTTTTGTGCCGAAAAGTAAAACTATGATCGCTAAAACAATTAATAATTGCCAAATACTAATACCACTAAAACCCATGGTTTTCTCCAATATATAAAACGGTTAAATGTATATTTTAAATACTAATTATACGCCCAATAGCGCAAATAGCACTCAGTTTATGCGTTGCGCCATGCTGCAATAAAGCTAATAGCAGATAAGGCTATTGCAATGCTTGCAGCTACTAAATCGTGCTGTAAATAACAAAGTGTTGCCATAATCATTGTAGCACTACCAAATAAACTCAATATTAAAGGTTTATGAGATACCTTTTGTTCTTGAGGTTGATGAGCGTGTGGTGCACGCTTTAAATTTTGGTAAATTAGATCAGGTAGTTCAGGCATTTTTTCAGCCCAAAATGGCAAGTTAGCATACATTTGCTTCAGTACTGATAGCGGTCCAACTTGCTGCTTCACCCAATCTTCTAAAAAGGGTTTGGCTGTTTTCCACAAGTCGAGTTGCGGGTAAAGCTGACGCCCTAATCCTTCAACGTATAATAAGGTTTTTTGTAGCAATACTAATTGCGGTTGTACTTGCATGTTAAAACGACGTGCAGTATTAAATAGATTTACGAGCACGTGACCAAATGAAATTTCAGCCAAAGGTTTATTAAATATAGGCTCGCAAACTGTGCGAATCGCAAATTCAAATTCTTCAATGCTAGTATCTGGTGGTACCCAACCTGAATCAACGTGTAGCTGTGCAACTTGGCGATAATCACGATTAAAAAAGGCGATAAAGTTTTCAGCTAAATAGCGTTTATCTTCTTTGCTTAACGTACCAACTATACCGCAATCAATACCGATATACATTGGATTTTCAGGATGCTCGCGAGAGACGAATATATTACCAGGGTGCATGTCGGCATGAAAAAAGCTGTCTCTAAACACCTGCGTAAAAAACACTTCTACGCCGCGCTCAGCAAGTAATTTCATATTAGTGTTTTGCGCCAGTAATGCATCCGTATCAGACACAGGTATACCGTAAATACGCTCCATTACCAGCACATTGCTACGGCTGTAATCACTGTAAACTGCAGGGATATATAATGAATCAGAGCCTTCAAAATTGCGTTTTAGTTGAATCCCGTTGGCACCTTCTCGCATTAAATCGAGCTCGTCTAGGAGTGTTTTTTTGTATTCTTTAACCACTTCAACGGGGCGTAGACGTTTTGATTCGTTATGGACTTTTGCAAGTACCTTAGCGAGCTTTTCCATTAACGCTAAGTCGGCATTAATTTGCTCGTAAATATTGGGTCTAATAACCTTAATTACTACATCTTGCTCAATGCTTTGCTCATCAATAAGCTTTGCTGTATGTACTTGCGCTATAGATGCTGAGGCCAGTGGAGTTTGTGAAAACTCACTAAACAATTCACTTATGTCGTTAATTTCTAGCGCTTTTTCTATGATTTTTTGTGCAAGTGCGCCTTCAAATGGCTGAACTTGATCTTGTAAAAACGCAAGCTCTAAAGCGATATCATGCGGGAGTAAATCACGACGAGTAGAGAGCATTTGGCCAAACTTAATCCAAACAGGACCAAGCTCTTGTAGTGCCAAACGTAAACGTAGCCCTGCAGGTTTTTCTTTGTGCTGATTACGCAGCCAAAACAAACTGCCACGAGCTACTTTACCAAACCAAGGGATCTTATGTTTTGGAATTAGCTCGTCTAACCCATAGCTAAGTAATGTTTTGGTGATGTTATACAAACGTGCAGTCGACACAAAAAATCCTTAGCGGGTGTTTGAAGGTGAAAAAGAGTTTAACAAGGTATTTATACGCAGCTCAACAGCAGCGACTTGGCCTTTGAGTTCTCTATTTTTTTGTTTAAATTGCTCAAGTTCTAATGGGTGAATAGTAATTGCGAGCTCATCTTGGCATAAACTTATAAGCATTGTACTTATTTTAGTGTTGGTTTTGCTGCTCTTTTGTTTTAGTTTTTTTAAGTGCAGATATAACTGCTGAGCGGGGGTATCGCCAATGTATCTAGAGAGCTGTTCAGGCCAATCAATATCAATGCCTGAAAACGCATTGCTATAAGTTTGCGCAATATTTAAATCGCCTTGTAAGTCGAGCTTATCTTGGCGAATTAACTGGGTAAGCATAGCTGGGTTTTTAAGCGCTAAAAGCGTGTCTATGTCTGCGCTGATCATACAATCTGCGTTTTCATTATTTTGAGCACTGTATAAGTGTAATTGCTCAGCGCTATAAACAAGTTGGATGCTTTGTTGCCAATCTCTTACTTCAACCACTAAGCGCTGATGTTTAACGGCGCTTAGCTTTTGGGATAATTGTGGGTCAAGGCTAAGTGCTTGATTTAGTACACGCTCAATAAGCGAAAGTACAAAATTAGGTAACATAAAAAATTCAGATGGCATTGCATCATTATTATTTTTTGTTATTTTCTCAAGCGCCATAACTGCTAGCCTTAATATTTAAAACCACGGTGCAGCGCAACAATTCCGCCTGTGAGGTTTTGGTATGTTGTTTGCTCAAAGCCTGCATCTTCCATCATCGCTTTTAGCGTGTCTTGATCTGGATGCATACGAATAGATTCAGCTAAATACTTATACGATTCACTGTCGTTAGCAACTAGTTTACCCATTGTAGGCAATAAATTAAATGAGTAAAAATCGTAAGCTTTACTAAGTACGTCATGCTCTGGTTTTGAAAACTCTAAAACAAGTAAACGACCACCTGGCTTTAAAATGCGGTACATAGAGCGTAATGCTTTGTCTTTATCGGTAACGTTACGTAAGCCAAAGGCAATAGTGATCACATCAAAGCTATTATCTGGGAACGGTAGCATTTCTGCATTCATTTGTACGTAGTCGATATTGCCCACTAATCCAAGATTATGCAGTTTTTCACGACCTACTTTAAGCATAGATGAGTTTATATCACCCAAAACAACTTGACCCGTTTCGCCCACTAATTGGCTAAACTTTGCCGTTAAGTCGCCAGTGCCGCCGGCTAAATCAAGTACATGATGGCCTTTACGAACACCTGAGCTTGCAATAGTTTGACGTTTCCATAAACGATGCACCCCAAAAGACATTAAATCATTCATTACATCGTATTTTGCAGCTACTGAGTGAAATACATCAGCAACCATAGAAGCTTTATCGTTCTCGGCTACTGTTTTATAACCAAAATGCGTGGTCTTTTGTTCGGTTTCGTTCATGATTAATCTCTATCGTGACAATAGAGGTTAGTGTACTTTATTGTACACAGTAGGTGCAATTTGAATATGATTTATCAGGTAATTTATTGCCCTGCAGTGTAACTACTTTGACCTAATGAACGTGCTTTAAAAGCCGCATGAGATGCTTTTTTTGCTAACTGATTAAAATCATCTTCTTGTTGATGCTGAGCAATTCCTAGTGATAAGCCAATACTTGGTAGCTTGATACCTGTTTTTGAACTAACAAAGCGTAGCTTTTCGACCCCATTTCGTACTTTTTCGGCAATAACATTAGCTGTATCTGGGTCTATGTCGGCGAGGAGAACAGTAAATTGATCTTTTGCTGTGCGACCAGGTAAGCCACTTTGAAAAACATATTTTTGCACTTGCTTAGCGACTTTACTCAAAATGACTTCACCAATAATATCACCATAATTTTTAGTAAAGTGATCAAGGTTGTCTATTTGAATCGCTATTGCGCAAATAGATTTTTGTTGATTAGTCCACACTTGGGTTTGTTGCGTTAAATAATGGCGCTTATAAAGCCCTGTTTGGCTATCAATAATATGCTGTTTACGAAGTTGAGTTAGCTGCTTTTGTGTTTTTTCGTGTAGTTGTTTGGCTTTGCTTAGTTCTTGCTTAAATTGCTTATGTTGGTTGAGTAATTCGGCGGTTTGATTATTAAGAACTTCAAGCGCTTGACGGCTTTGTTCTATGTTGTTCTCATCTAGCGAATGTACGCATTCGCTCACTTGACCCGCAAAGCGAATTATTTGCTTTTCAGTAGCTTGAGAATTTTGAGAAAGTGAGTTTATAACACCATCAACATTTTGAATCATGTTGACTTGCGCTTTGTGGCCAGTATTTAAAAACTCAGAATGTAGTTGTTCAATTAAAACGCTATCTATATTGTCTTCAACAGCGATAGCACGGTCTAAAGCTTTATTTAGCTTGAGATTAGTTTGACTGGTATAAGCATAAATAACTTGATAATTCAGCGGCGTAGGTGGGAGCGTATAACGCTCTAAAAAAACACACACTTTGGTCATTTTTTCTTGTGCAATAGCCATGGAATCATGGAACATCATTTTAAATACCAACTAAGTACGCATAAGTGCAAATTTTAAAATATCTCATTCCATGAGGCGGTTATGCGTCCGAGCTTTTTATTATTTTTTTATACAGTAATCATTATCCGAGCTATTTAAAAGCAAAAACGATAGTTAGGGAACTTAAATTTTGCTTTAGCAGCTCAATCGCTGTTTTTCTCATCAATTAGGCTGGTTTTTACTTCATTTAATGTATGTAACGTATTAATACACTTGGTATAAGTAGGGATTATTACTATGAGGTTGGTCTCATTTACTTGCTATTTATTTACCCTACGATAGCTTTATGAAATTAATAACACTGCTAAGTTACATTATAATGAATCATTTTTTAATTAAGCCACTTCGCCAATCTTTATTTGGTATCACGGTTTTGTGCTCATTAAGTGCATGCCAAATGACCATGCAAAATTCAGATCAACAATTTACTAAAGTAGCGCAAAGTATTGTTGATTATAGAGAAAGCATTAACCCTTACGATAGTGTAGGTGGTGTTGAAGGTTATTTATTACCAAATTTATCCCCTGAATTTTTAGCGCAAGAATATAAAAATAAAACGCGATTACTTGCTGAATTAGACACTATTAATATTGAAAAGCTAAGCGACGAAAATCAAATTAACTTCGATATTATTCGAGCTCAAGTACAAAACAGTGTCGATGAATATGTATTTAATGCGCACTATATGCCGCTCACCTCTGAATATGGGTTCCATTCTGGTTTGTCGTACATAATAAATAGTTCTCAATATAAAAACCCGGAAGACTACCAAGTGTATCTTGCACGATTGTCGCAAGTTCCACGCTTTTTTGAGCAAAACATGTATTGGATGAAAAAAGGGCTTGAGACAGGGCTTACTCAACCTAAAGCTGTGTTGGAAGGTTATGAAGATTCAATTAATGCCTACATTGTTGACGATGTAACTACATCTGAGTTTTATAAACCTTTTTTAACTAATACAGCGGGTTTGAGCGACAGTGAATTTAAAGCGCTACAACAAAAAGCCAAAATCATTATAAAAAAAGAGGTTATAAAATCTTATAAAGATTACTTAGTGTTTTTTACGCAGCAATACCAACCGGGCGCTCGCACAAGTATTGGTATTTCAGAAACCCCTAATGGCAAAGCTTTTTATAAAAACCGTGCTAAGCATTACACCACTACCGACATGACACCAAAAGAGATCCACGAGCTAGGCTTAAAAGAAGTTGAGCGAATTCGTAGTGAAATGGAAAACGTAATAGCAGAGGTAGGTTTTAAAGGCACGTTTGCCGAATTTATCCACTTTTTACGCACTGATCCACAATTTTACGCCACAACACCAGAGCAACTTTTAAAAGAAGCATCTTACATTGCAAAAAAAATGGATGCACAACTGCCTAAGTTATTTCATACCTTACCGCGCAAACCTTATGGTGTAGCACCTGTACCGGCCAGTATTGCACCTAAATACACAACCGGTCGATATTCAGGCTCTAATCGAGATGATGAAGCAGGGTATTATTGGGTAAATACTTACGCTTTAGATAAGCGCCCTTTGTATGTTTTAGAAGCATTAACGCTGCACGAAGCCGTGCCTGGCCATCATTTACAAATATCACTTAATGCAGAGCTTGAAAATCTGCCGAGCTATCGCCGTGATGCTTACCTCTCGGCATTTGGCGAAGGTTGGGGGCTTTACTCTGAATATTTAGGTTTAGAAGCCGGCTTTTATCAAGACCCATATAGCCGTTTTGGTCGTTTAACGTATGAAATGTGGCGAGCAGCGCGTTTAGTTGTTGATACAGGTATGCATATGTATGGCTGGAGTCGCGAGCGTGCCATGAACTTTATGAGCGAAAATACAGCGCTTTCGTTGCATAACGTTAAAACCGAAACCGATCGTTATATTACATGGCCTGCACAGGCGCTTTCGTACAAAATAGGTGAGCTTACTATTAAGCGTTTACGCATTGAAGCAGAGCAAGCGCTAGGAAAAAGCTTTGATATTCGTGAATTTCATCATCAAATATTACGCCATGGTTCAGTGCCTTTATCGGTACTTGAAACGCAAGTGCGTTTATATATAAAAGCAGAGTTAGCTAAACAACAGAATTAGATATAAGGCAGTTAAAGCCTTGAACAAATAAAAGTGTTATGTCATTTTGGTGATATAGCACTTTTTTATTTTAAAAACAGTCATCAAGGGGCCTTGGGTGAGTAATTTTATAATGTTTAGTATTGATGTATTTGCAAGTATGTTTATTGTTGTTTTAGGGTTATTGGTTTTAATCGTTGTCGTTTTTTATATTCGAGATGTAACACAAACCAAGCATGCAATTAGACGTAATTACCCTGTTATTGGTCGCTTTCGATATTTTTTTGAACGCCAAGGTGAGTTTTTTAGACAGTACTTTTTTGCTCAAGATAGAGAAGAAATGCCGTTTAACCGCGCAGAGCGTAGTTGGGTTTATCGTGCAGCAAAAGATGTTGACCGTACGGCTGCATTTGGCTCCACGCAAAGCTTAGAAGTAACAGGTACGGTTATGTTTATGAACTGTGCATTTCCTACTTTAGACGAAGAAGCGCTCGACCCGAGTAATGTTACTTTGGGTCCATACTGTAAAACACCTTACACGACCAACTCGTTATTCAATGTATCTGGTATGAGTTTTGGTGCGCTTTCAAAGCCAGCTGTACGAGCCTTATCAAAAGGGGCAAAACTAGCGGGTTGTTGGATGAACACCGGTGAAGGGGGATTAAGTCCTTATCATTTAGAAGGTGGTGCCGATTTAGTGTTTCAGATTGGTACAGCTAAATATGGTGCACGAGACGAGCATGGAAATTTAAGTACCGAAAAGCTAAAAGAAATAGCGGCTCACGAACAAGTAAAAATGTTTGAACTTAAAATGAGCCAAGGTGCAAAACCAGGTAAAGGCGGTATGTTACCAGGGCGCAAAGTTAACGCCGAAATAGCTAAAATTAGGGGCATACCAGAAGGGCAAGATTCTATTAGCCCCAATGGTCATCCTGAAATTAAAAACCCAGCCGATATTCTCGATATGATTGCCACTGTGCGTAACGCGACAGGTAAACCTACAGGGTTTAAAGCCGTTATTGGTGCTTACGGATGGTTAGAAACGTTGTTCGCTGAAATAAACCACCGTGGTATAGAGTCCGCGCCTGACTTTATTACCATAGATAGTGCTGATGGTGGTACGGGCGCAGCACCACAACCGCTTATGGATTCAGTGGGTTTACCACTGCGCGAAAGTTTACCGCTTGTAGTTAATATGCTTGAAAAACATGGGCTGCGAGATCGTATTAAAATAATCGCCTCAGGTAAATTAATTGTTCCTTCAAAGGTTGCTTGGGCGTTAGCGCTCGGTGCTGATTTTGTTGTATCGGCTCGAGGGCATATGTTTGCACTGGGCTGTATTCAGGCAATGCAATGTAATAAAGATACCTGTCCGACCGGGATCACTACGCATAACGAGCGTTTGCAACGCGGTTTAAATGTAGCTGATAAAGCGCAACGAGTAGCTAACTATAATAAATACATTCATTACGGAGCTGGGCTAATAGCCCATTCTTGTGGTGTGACTAGTGCACGCGAATTAAAACGTGAACATGTACGTATAGTGCAAGAAAGTGGTTTATCAGAACCGCTCGATAAAATTTACGAAAACTATAAGTAAGTTTTTAACTAACTAAAAAAGGCGCTAATAGCGCCTTTTTTAGTGTTTTTTAGTTTAATTGGCTTATTAATAAACTAAAAAATGCTTCTTTGTTGTTGCACGTGTGGGCATTCAAAATAAGTTGCTCGCCTAGTGCTAATGTTTGTTTTTGCACTATAAGACGCGCCTTATCATCACCAATACTATCTATATCGGTTACATGTGCAAGCCCTATGGTGCGCCTAATTAACTCAGCACCACAGTAACCAATGGCGTCTTGTAGAACCCCTTTTATAAAGTATTCACCGTAGCCTGTAACCTTTAGCGCATTATCAGTAGTGTGCTCATTTATAAGCGTAAGCCAATGCTGTTCAAATAAGGTATAGCATTCAACAAGGGTGCTTAATAAGTGGGTTTGGTAATTACGACGAGCCACAAAATCTTCAATATGCCCGTATTGTGCGCAGTAATTTAAAAGTAAATTGCCAATAAAAGAGCCAATATCGAACCCAGCAGGACCAAAAAAACCAAACTCAGGATCGATCATCTTTGTATTATTACAATCAACAAAAATACTGCCGCTATGCATATCACCATGGAGTAATGTTTGCGGGTTAGATAAAAAATTAGCTTTTAATTTTGCTATTTCTAACTTTAATGCGCTGTTTTTGTGTATTGCATCAACTTCGCTTTGTAGTTGCTTTGGGTAGTTATTGCGTTCGTGCTCAATGTACGGATCGCTAAAAAATAAGTCTTCAGTGATTTGGCAAAGCTCAGGATTAGTGAATTGGCTAACGAGTGCTTTTTTAGTTTGTGCGGTTAAATAATAATCTGAATTATAAAAACCAGTATGGCTTAAGTAGGTCGCTACGTGCTGCGCCAATTTAGGAAATTGCTCAGCATTATTTTGTGCAGTTCGCAGTATTTGTAAATTACCTAAATCTTCTAAAATAGTCAGTGCTTGCATTTCACTATAATGTAAAACCCTAGCAGTATAAGTTGGGCAAATAGCGCCGTGATTAAGCAAAACTTGTGCTTCTATACGAGCTCTATCAAGCGTTAATGGCCACGACTCACCCACGCAACGCGCATAAGGCAGAGCTTGCTTTAAAATAACACTATTGTTTTGCTCATCAGTAATTCTAAATACTAAATTAAGATTGCCATCACCAAACTCATATGCCGATAAGGCTTGTCCGGGAGCAAAAAAATTACATTGTTTAGATTCAATTAATGTCGATACATAATCGATAGCGCGCTGTGCATTAAAAGCAACATAGTTAGTCATGGTTTAAATCTCAAAAATCAGCTTTTAAGCATTCTATACCTTTAAATGTTTAGATGTCTACAAGTCCAACTTGAGAGTTATTCAAAGTGGTGTAAAATAACGTTACGCATTTTTAATACCTTAAGCATTATGCAAAATTTAATCGCAAGCAGTGTAAAATACGAAAACGGGTCGCTTAGTGTGCTCGACCAATATTTACTACCTCACCAGCAGGTATGGCATCAATGCCATGATGTAGAAACCATGAAAGAGCTGATCATTAGTTTAAAAGTACGTGGAGCTCCACTTATTGGTTTAAGCGCGAGCTTGTTAGTGGCGTATTTAGCTGAGCAAGGGGTAGTTAAAAGTGAGCTTGAAAAAGCAATCAATGAGCTAGAAGCCACTCGCCCAACGGCGGTTAATTTAATGCATTGTATGGCTGCATTGCGTAAAGCTTTAACGCAAAGCGATTATGTTACCGGTATTGTTACCACAGCCGAGCGGTTGTTTATTGAAGATATTAAGCTGTGTGAGCGAATGGCAAGCCGTGGCGCCGAACTTATAAATAGTGGCGACAACATATTAACTCATTGCAATACAGGGGCGCTTGCAACCGCTGGTATTGGTACTGCACTAGGTGTTATCTATAAAGCGCAGCAAAAGCATAGCAACATACATGTGTGGGTTGATGAAACACGACCATTATTACAAGGCGGTCGCTTAACTGCCTTTGAGCTTGAGCGCTGGAAAATACCTTACACATTAATTTGCGATAATATGGCGGCGAGTTTAATGGCTGCAGGTAAGGTGGATAAAATAGTGGTAGGGGCTGATCGCATTGCTGCCAATGGTGATTTTGCTAATAAAGTGGGTACTTATAATTTAGCCGTACTAGCGCATTTTCATAACATTCCATTTTATGTAGTTGCGCCTATTACCACGCTTGATACCAACACCGCGTGTGGTAATGATATAGAAATAGAGCAACGTAATCCTCAAGAAGTGCGCGGAGTTAGCGGTAGCTTTGGTGAGGCTTTATGGGCGCCCACTAATGCTAATGTGTATAACCCTGCATTTGATATAACGCCGGCAAAACTGGTCACAGGGTGGGTGTTAGATACGGGTGTGTATAACCAGCAACAAGTATTAATGGGTAAACTTAAAGAGCTAACTCAATAATATGCGACTGAATTCTGAAAGAAACTCAGAGGTACTATTTAGGTAGTTGGGGTAGGCTTTTTCTATTGATTTCAAGTCGCTCCCTGCTACCAGAAGCACGTTATTGTGAGTTTGTTTTTCTTGTTCGGCGTAATGTGTTAGAGCTTCTTGCTTTTTATTCTCTGCATATAAAAAGACTCGACCCATTTGTGTTTCTGTGTTGTGAACGAGTAAAGCAAAGCCTGTATCTTTCGATTTATTTTTAATTTCGTCAACTTGGAATGCGCGATTAAATGCATCAAGCTTATGAAATGCGGCTAGCTTTTTATTTAGTGCCGAAAGCTCATCAACAAAGGCCTGCGATTGTTGTGAACTTAATTGATTTGAACCATCTTTGACTGCAAGAAACTCACCCATGATAAAAAATAATCGCTTCCAATCTGTGTCGGCTGCTTGGGGATTAGTTTTTAGTGTTTCTTTTTCAATAATATCTACAATTTCAACAGTAGTAGCCCAAAGGTGCTGAAGCCTAGTGCGCAACTGAACTTCAATTTGAAAGCCTTTATAATCGTGAGATTCTAAATTGTTATAACTTTTATAAACACGATGAATACCTCTGTAGCCCGTCGCTTTTGGGTTTTCAATATAATCATATGACTTAACGCTATGAACAGCTCTACTCGAGTCTAAACTGGCGTTGAGTTGATATAGATGCTCTAGATTATCTAAGATTACTCGGCAGCCACCTATATCGTGCATTCGCTTCAGATTTATTGCGTTTTCACTTTTACCATCTAACGAGGCTCTTTGTAACTTATCTATAATAGTTGGCAAGCGCTTTAAGCGTCTAACTATAGTCGCCGACTCTAGCAAATGAAGCTTTTTTACATGTTTCCATACGAGGTTTTTAATAATAGTCAGCGGATATAAATGTGCTGCACGATAATTCTGTACAACCTCTATTGCAAAGTCAAAATCACCTTCATTTTTACGAAAAATACGACCAGCCTTTTCAACTTGCTTACGTGAGTAGGCTAGTTGTTGTTTAGACTTTTGATATTGTTCGTTCACCATTAGAAAGTTACTCTTTATCAGCTGCATTGCTAAAATAATATTACAGAGTTAAGTGATTGAAGTCATCCTGCAAATAGCATAAATACGCTTATAGAAAATATAGTTTAGGCATGCGTGCACTGAGCTTTATTAATCGAGCAAGGGAAATTGCTCTGCAATAGACGAGTCAGTGCTTTTTGCTACCCAGCCCTCTGTATTGTTAAATAAGCGAATGGCAGTAAACTCAGGGTCGCTTCCCATATCAAACCAATGTGGGGTAAGTTCAGGCACTGAAATTAAATCGCCTTGTTGGCAAAGTACCTGATAAACCTTATTGCCTAAATGTTGGCAAAGTACCTGATAAACCTTATTGCCTAAATGTAGGCAAAATAACCCTTGGCCTTTTACAAAAAAACGTACTTCGTCTTCACTATGAGTATGTTCAAATAAAAACTTTTTGCGCAGCTCTGATGAGGCAGGATTACCTTTAGCTAGAGATATAACGTCTACTGTTTGATAGCCATTTTCAGTTTTTAACCGATCTATATCGTTTTTGTACGCACTAATAATTTGCTCATGGGTGGTGTGCTCATTAATATCTGCATTTGCTTGCCACTGTTCAAAACGTACGTTTACTTTAGCTAGTTGCTGTGCAATATCATCAGCATTTGATGTGCTTACAAGTGCTTTGTTTGCATCGTTGTCGGCATATATTGTTAATTGGCTCATACTAATTGCTCCAATTTAAATTGGCTAAAGTCATTAATATAAGGGTGTGCTTTAGTGCTTGCTTGCCCATCACGAATTAAATGTAGTGTTTTTAAGCCCGCAGCCTGCGCGGCATCAAGCTCGCCGGCTACATCACTTAAAAAGAGTATTTCTGCTGCTTTAAACGGTAACAGATCAACAATAGTGTTATAGGTTGTTTGCTCTTGTTTTGCGCCAACTTTGGTGTCAAAAAAGTCAGTAAACAAGCTGCGAATGTCACCATAATCACTGTATTTAAAAAGTAGCTGCTGCGCTTTTACCGACCCTGATGAGTACACATATAAAGTAATATCGTTGTTGTGTTGAGTTTGTAAAAAATCAAATGCATCTGGGTATAAATGACCTTTAAAATCACCGTGTTCATAACCTGTTTGCCAGATTAAGCCTTGTAACTGCTTAAGTGGAGTGATTTTTTTATCTTCATCAATCCAGGTAAGTAAGGTGGTAATGACTTCTTCTATATTGGCGTTTGGCTTTTCGATAAAGGCTTTTACGGCACTAATTTGCTCGGCTACATCTGGCTTATTAGCATTGGCACGTACAAAGGTAGGTAACTGCTTTGCCGCGTAAGGAAACAACACCTCTTTAACAAACGAGATGCGGGTTATTGTGCCTTCGATGTCGGTTAAAATGGCTTTAATCATTTAGTTACTCCCGCTTGAATACCGATTATTTTTAGGCGCTCTAGTTCGCAGCTAAATAAAAATTCTAAAGCTTCTAGGTGGCGACGAACTTCATCAATATTGCGTCCTACTGCATATAAACCATGACCACGTATCAGTACGCCGTGCTCTATCGGCGTATGTAAATGATGGTCACTGACCAGCAGGCTTAATCGGTCAATATCTTGATCGTTATCGAAAATAGGAATGCTCAGCGTTTCTAAATGCGAAGTAAAGCCGCTCAGTGCTTTTTGCATTTCATAGCCTGTTAAATCAAGCTGATGCCTTTGGGTAATTTGCGACAGTACGGTGGCGGCTACAGAATGAGTATGCAAAACACACTGTGCATCAGGTATAAGCTGATACAAACTTAGGTGTAATTGTGTTTCTGCCGATGGCTTTACAGCTCCTGCTAGGCGCTCGCCTTGGTGATCTAATTGCAAAAAATGCGCTTGCGTCAGTGAGCCTTTATCGTGCCCACTTGCTGTAACAACAAAGCCAGTGCTAGTACGAGCTGAAAAGTTTCCACCTGTTGCGGGTACCCAGCCTTTTTGGCTAACCCATTTTCCGGCTTCAATAAGTTGTGAAATAGCGGTATTGTTTTGCATACATTCCTCACTAATGAGCGTAAAGTTAATTGTTTTTAGACGGCTATACTTCTGTTTTAAGCAATGATAGCATCGCTTTAAGCGCAAAACCATCATTAAGGGCATCACGTGTTTGAAAGTAAATTACCAAATTTAGGCGTTAGTATATTTAGCCAAATGAGCGGGTTGGCTAATGAGTTTTCGGCAATTAATCTCTCTCAAGGCTTTCCTGAGTTTGATGCTCCTGATCTTTTAAAAACGCAGTTAAATTATTATGTGCAGCAGGGCGTTAATCAATATTCACCTTCAAGTGGTGTACCACGATTACAGCAACAAATTGCTGATTTAGCAAAGCGCAAATATGCAGCTGATATAAACGCGGCTGATCAAGTTACTGTTACCTCAGGTGCAACAGAGGCATTGTTTGTGGCTATTCAAACAATTGTGCGCCCAAGTGATGAAGTGATTGTATTTGACCCTGCATATGACTCTTACCAACCCGCAATTGAACTTGCTGGTGGAAAGTCGGTACACATTGCTTTAAGTGCGCCTAACTACACCATTGATTGGCAAGTAGTGAGCCAAGCAATTACTAAAAATACCCGTGCAATTATTATTAATACGCCTCATAACCCAAGCGGTAAAATATTACAGCCACAAGATATAAAAGCGCTTAAAGAGTTAGTTGGTACTCACAATTTGTATGTAATAAGCGATGAGGTATATGAGCACATTACGTTTGATGAACAACCGCATTTAAGCGTATTACGCGATGATGAATTATTTGCCAAAAGCTTTGTTGTATCGAGTTTTGGTAAAACGTTTCACAGCACGGGCTGGAAAATGGGTTACTGTATTGCACCTGCAGATTTAGCCGTCGAATTTAGAAAAATTCATCAGTACGTTACGTTTTCAAGTTTTACCCCCGCACAGCATGCGCTTGCCGATATGCTCGAGCAGCAAGGCGAGCATATAGATGAGCTAAGTGGGTTTTATCAGCAAAAACGTGACTTATTAGCGAGTCATTTAAGTAACAGCCGTTTTAAAATTTTACCTAGCCAGGGCACTTACTTTTTATTGTTAGATTACAGCGATGTATCGGATTTAAACGATGTTGATTTTTGCCACTGGTTAGTTGAGCAAGCAGGTGTTGCGGCTATTCCGTTAAGTGTGTTTTATCAAAAGCCCCCAACCGATAAGGTCATTCGTTTATGCTTTGCTAAAAACGACAACACTCTCATAGAGGCTGCGAAAATATTATGTCAACTTTAACCATTACAGCATTGCAAAGCTCGCTTTATTGGCTTGATAAAGATGCTAATTTAGCCATGTTTAATAAACAGCTTGAAGCAATTACGCATCGGCCCGATCTTATTTTACTGCCCGAAACATTTTCGACTGGCTTTGCTATTAATTTAGATTGTGCAGAGCCTGAAAACGGTAAAGTACTGACGTGGTTAAAGGCGCAGGCTCATAAACATAATGCGGTTATTGCGGGTTCGGTACTTGTTGCACAAGGCGATAAAAAAGCAAATCGGTTTTATTGGGTAAAACCCGATGGAGAGGTGAGTTATTACGATAAGCGCCATTTATTTCGCTTAGGCAGTGAGGGCGACTACGTTGTAGCAGGGCAAGCACGCAAAGTTTTTGAAATCAATGGTTTTAAACTATTACCGCAGGTATGTTACGACCTGCGCTTTCCGGTATTTCAACGTAATAATAACGACTACGATGTAATGATAAACGTAGCAAATTGGCCTGCTGTGCGCCGCCATATTTGGGATACGTTACTTATGGCGCGTGCAATGGAAAACCTATGTTACGTAGTAGGCGTTAATCGCGTGGGGGAAGACGGTAATGGTGCCTTGCACAATGGCGGTACAGCGGTATACGACTTTAAAGGCGATGCATTAACTAAAGCGCAAGATAACACCGAGCAGCTAGTTACAATAACACTTGAAAAAGCACCATTGGATGAGTTTAAAGCGGCGTTTCCTGCCTATTTAGACGCAGACCCTTTTACATTAGTATAAACACGTTAATTTAGCGCAGAGCCAATAAAGTGTTAAAATAGCCGCTGATATTTTTGTTGGCGGCTAATATACATTATGAACACTTTAATCACTCCTGTAATTTTAGCTGGTGGCATAGGCTCTCGCTTGTGGCCGCTTTCTCGCCAAGCAATGCCTAAACAATTTTTACCACTACTAAATGAAAACACGTCATTACTGCAAAGTACATTGGCGCGTGTTTCTAATGAGTTGTTTGATAATACTATTTTAGTGTGTAATGAGCAGCACCGATTTATTGCCGCCGAGCAAGCTGCCAGCTCAAATCCTAGTGCATTATTACTCGAACCCAAAGGTAAAAATACCGCCCCTGCCATCGCATTAGCCGCCCACTATGCACTGCAAAATGGGATTACCGGTCCGCTATTAGTGATGCCTGCCGATCATCATATTAAAAACTTTGATGTATTAACAGCTAAGCTCCCTGAAGCTGTAAAACTTGCTGAACAAGGAAAGCTAGTTACATTTTCTATTACTCCTACAGAGGCGCATACTGGCTATGGTTATATAAAACAAGGCGCGGCTATTGCTGGAACGGGTTGTTACGATGTTGCACAATTTAAAGAAAAGCCTGACTTAGATACAGCGAACCGTTATTTAGCTCAAGGTGGTTATAGCTGGAATAGCGGCATGTTTTTATTTACCCCCGCAGCCTATTTAAAAGAGCTCGAGCGGTTTGCGCCAAAAATAGCAACGAGTGTCGCTGCAGCGGCACAATTTACCAAAGATTTAGGGTTTACCCGCCCAAGCAACAGTGCGCTTGAACACTGCCCAAGCGATTCAATTGATTACGCCATTTTAGAGCGCAGTAATAACGTAGTTGTTATGCCTGTTGATTTAAAATGGAGTGATGTAGGTAGTTTTTCATCCCTTGATGCGCTTACAAAAAAAGATAAAAACGGTAATAGTTTAAACGCTAATTATATGGCTCAAAAAAGTACTAATAACTTAGTTATTAACGAGGCTGAACACACTATTGCCACGCTTGGAGTAAGCAATTTAGCAATTATTCATACTCATGATGCCACGTTAATTGCAAACCAAAATGAGCTAGATTCTTTGCCTTTGTTGCTTAAGCAAATTGCTACAACACAGGCTGATAAACTTAACCATCATCAAGTGGTTTTTCGCCCATGGGGGAATTACCGTACTTTGGTTGAAGGCATTGGCTTTAAAGTTAAGAAAATTACAGTTAACAGCGGTGCTAAGCTTTCGACGCAGCGCCATCAGCATCGCGCTGAACATTGGGTTGTGGTTTCGGGTATTGCAGATGTGTGTATTGATAAGCAAGTACATACGCTAACGCACGACCAATCGTGTTATATCGCCGCAAAGCAAATTCATAGCTTGGCTAATAATCAAAAAGAGCCGTTAATTGTCATTGAAGTGCAAACCGGCACTGTACTTAATGAAAGCGATATAGAGCGATTTGATGATAAATATGGAAGAGGCTAATAATTAGCTATTTTTAAAGCTAATACACTATTACTCTAACTGCCCACGCACAAACTTTAAATATTGCTCTAAGCTTCGTTGCCACAGATCTAACGCTTCATCAAGCATATCGTTGTGTGGCTTTTTATCGAGTAAACGACGTTCTATTTTTTTAAGCTCAATACCATAGCGATTAAAACCAAGTTGCAGAGCGGTACTTGCTTGGCGATGTAAAAGCTTAATGCATTGCTCTGGTTGTTGATCAATAAGCTTTTGACAGCGAATTAGCTTGTTACGCGCCGAAAGCACAAACTCATTATAAATCGACGATACTTCATCTTCACTAAACGAGCTGGTGAGTGTTTCGGCCGCTGTTTTGTCATACAACGTATCAATAAGCTCTACTGCAATACTCGCAGTTTGATTAGATTGAGAGTCGCTAAGTGCTTGGCGAAGCTTTTCGTGCTTAATAGGCTTGCCTACAATGTCTTTTATTCCTAATTCTAAATATTCTTTTACTTCGTCGGGGCTAAGGCTTGCAGTAAATGCGAGTACTGGAGTTCGTTGATTTTTATGATCAATGCGTTTTAGACGTTTAAGTACTTCTTGGCCTGTTAAATCAGGTAGGTTCATATCAAGCAAAACAACATCGAAGTGGTGAGCTTGCATGAGCTCTATGGCGCTTTTCCCATCTTTTGCGAGCTTAATTTTGTGTTCATCGTCGGCCATAAATTCTATAGCAATTTTTTGATTTAAATCTAAATCTTCAACCAGTAGTACATCAAGACCTGTTAAGTAATCTTTAGTTTGATGGCGCTGCTCTACAAGGCTTAATTCACCTAAAGTAAAAGTAACGGTAAAGCTAAATACACTACCAGTACCAAGCTGGCTGGCTATTTCGAGTCGGCTACTGAGCTTTTCAAGCAGGCGACTGGTAATAGCTAAACCAAGGCCGGTTCCGCCTTTCTCTTTTCCTGCACTACTTTGTACATAAGGTTCTGTTAAGTAGGCTATCTCATCATTTTCTATACCTGGCCCTGAATCTTTTACACTAATTTTTATAGTGTGCTCAAGTTGCTTTTCTAATACTAAATCAACCTGAATTTTAACGGTTCCGTGGTCTGTAAACTTAATGGCATTACCCACTAAATTAATAATTATTTGCCTAAGTTTTTGCTGGTCGCAGTAATAACAGGCTTGCTCAGGAATATTACATATTAGTTCAAACTTGAGTTGCTTTTGCTCGGCGAGAGGACTGAGTAATAAGCATAAATTATTAAGCCATGTTTTAAACTCTACATCTTCTTCGTAAAGCGCTTCGTCACTTTGATCTAGGCTCGCGTAATCAAGGACCTTATCTACCAATAAGTTAAGTGATTCGGCAGAATTTATAATCGCTTCGCAATAGGCTTTATTGCGGGTATCACTTGTTTGGTTCATAACAAGTTGGGCGCTGCCTAAAATACCGTTTAGCGGGGTGCGAATTTCGTGGCTTATAGTTGATAAAAAGAGCCCGCGTATTTCTAAATCTTTTTGTGCTTTATCGGCTAATTTATTGAGGTGCTGCTCTCTGCGCTCATTACATAATAACGCCATACCTGCAGCATAAAACATGGGAGCAATTACGCCATTTAAAAATAATAATGAGCTAAACCAGCCGTTTACTAAAAGATTTTTTTGTTCAATGTTATCCATAAATAACGAGCGGCCAATAAAGCTTAAAGCAACAAGCGTTAAAATGGTTATGTATACAATGCTGCCATTAGGATAGGGTTTGCGTGCACACTTAATAAATATAAACAGTAAAAAACCGGCTTCTGCTATGTGTTGTATATCGGATGCAATCACTCTTTCGTGTAAAGATGGGTCAAAAAAGGTGTAATAGCCAAGCATTACAGTGCAAAAAGCGGTCACTGAGCAGAGTAATTTAAAACCAATACCGCGATAATTTAAAAACTGACTAAGTGAAAGGCAGTGCACTATTGATGCGGCAAACATCATGCTACTGGCAGCGCTAATAATTACTAAATTATGTGTATCACCAACAAGAGTAAAGCCAATAACAGAGCCTAATAGCAATATGGGATAGAAAATGTATAGCAGCGTGCCCGATATTTGTTTGTTTGTTCGCCATGTCAAAAAGTTAAGTAAGGTCATTACGACCATGATGGCGATGCTGGCAAAATAAAGAGTGAAGGAGTCGAGCATTAATATTCCAGCAAAGTAGCTATTAAACTAAGGTTATCAAAAGTATACACTTATACCAATCCTCAAAACAGATTACTTAATTAAGCTAATTGTTATTAGATAAGTATATAGCACATACAAAAACAGACACCTAAGTGTCTGCTTTTAAATTTAAACTAAATATTTGATTAACGAATTTCATCAGGGATATTTTGTTGTGCCCACGATAGAAGTTCAATACGGTTACGACATTTAGTTTTTCTAAATGCACTGTATAAATGTGTTTTAACAGTATGTGGACTAATACTTAAATCTTCTGCGATCTCTTTATTTTTCGAACCTTTACTCATTAGTGAGATTATTGCTTTTTCTCGCTTAGTAAGTTTAACAGGCTCAATATCACCTTCGGTTAGTTTATGCAGCGCATCTTTATTAAATTGCAGCATACGATTTAATGCATTACACATAATATCGCGACGGTACCAAAGTTGATCTTCAAGTAGTAAGCGAATACCTTTCATTAATACATCGGCGTTATCTGTTGTGTAAAATACGCCACGAATACCGCTTAACAATGCACGATTAGCAAGCTCAGGGTTTTCGTCTAAATTAAATAATATGATATCGCATTTAATACGTAGGTTTACTAGTTGTTCTTTTAGTTTTCCCCATGCATCCTTGCTTGATGTTTCAATAAACAAAAGTCGAGTCCCTTCAGGTATGTCTAAAATATTAGTACCTGTGGTTACGTCAAGGCCTTGCGTTTTTAACAAAGGTTCTAAAACGTTAATACCAATAGTGTTAATTGGCTCTTGATCTAATAACAAAAAGGCTGAACTGCTCATGTTTTTTATACTCTTTTATAAAGCTGACTGACTAAGTTTACCACGACTTCCACACCTTTTGTATTAGAAAATCGCTGATGTACTCAATAACAAATACGATATTACGATTATTTAAACACAAAATGTTGCAAATAAGTAACTATTTATTCTTTATAACTATGAAAAATCATAACATTTGTAACTAATTAATTGAGTGGAACAATTTAATAAAAACTTTTAATTATTTTACTTTTTTTACATTTTGATAAGGTGGCCAGCCCATTTCTTTACCGCCAAGCATGTGTAAATGTATGTGATAAACAGTTTGCCCACCATGTTCGTTACAGTTCATAACTACGCGGTATCCGTCCTCAGCAAAATTATGTTGCTTAGCTAATTTAGCTGCAACTACGTATAAGTTGCCTACTAAATGTGAGTTTTCAGGATTTATATCATTTATAGTAGCAATTGCTTTTTTTGGGATAATTAACACATGAAATGGCGCTTGTGGGTTTATATCTTTAAATGCGAGAGTGTTTTCATCTTCGTAAATAATATCTGCTGGAATTTCACGATTAATGATTTTGGTAAAAATAGTTTCTTGGCTCATAGTGTGTTCCTAATTAAGTGTTGTGAATTTTAAGCTCACTAATGACAAACTTTCAAAGCAGTGTCAAACTGAAATCAAATAAAGGAGTTAATATGCTTAAACCAATTTTAATAAGTAGTGCAGTTGCATTACTACTTAGTTTTTCGGCTAATGCTGAGAATATTCACTTTCCAGAAGAATTTGTACCACTGCAAGTGGGCGATAAAATGCTAGAAAGCTCTTTGTTTAGTCGTATTGATGATGTAGAGCTTGCCCCCGGAACTTATCAGCTTAGGCTAAAGTACACCGATTTATATGAAGATGATTATGACACGCACGAAGTTGTGGAGTCGGAACCATTTTGGGTAAGTGTAACTGTTGAAGCAGGTAAAGATTATACCTTAGTGTTTAATCGTGCTGAAAATTCAGTATCTGCAAAAGTATTTGCAGAGGCACCACAAGTTAGTTTAAAAGCAAAAAGTAGCGCTGTTGCTAAGCCTTTAAGTGTTATTTCTAACACGCAGCTAGCAAGCAATAAACCGGTAATGCAAAATACAATGCCTGCAGGACCTTCACGTCCTAGTCAGCCAATAAAGCCGATAGCACCAATTACAGGTAAAGGCATGCCAAGTGCGCCGCAAATGCTTGATTTTTGGTGGCAACAAGCCACAACTGCAGAGCGTAAAGCTTTTTTAGAAAAAGTAACAAAGTAAAATAACAGAAAAACAAAAGGGCCAAATTTGGCCCTTTTTAGTTTCTAGTTAACACTATTTATTCAAATAGTGCGTCAATAGTACCTTGCGCAAGAGGGTGATACCCAGGGCGTGCTTTTAAGTACACGCTTTGTGCCCAGTCTTTTTTACCGTTAGTGATAAGTGATTTATATAACGGCACAATTAACTTACGACGGCCAATACCTGATAAGTGCTTATTAAGCGCAGGATAAATTGGTTGATAACCATTACCTACTGCTAGCATAAACCAAGCAAACGCACGTTCAGCGTTAGTTGATTGCGTTAGGTTAAATTCACTATCAAGCTCGCTCATTTTCTCTATGCTTAAATCGCGTGGTAAGTTATTTAAAAAGTGTAGCCACTCATGCACAGACCAATCAGCCGTTGGTAGTTGAGCTGCTGTTGTGTCGCCTTTCAACCATGCTGCTGTTGCAGTATCTACTTTATCAAATGCATCAGAAGTAGGGTTTGGCGCATCACTTGGTAAGCCAGGCTCAAAAATCCATTCGTTTACTTTATCCATACTTACAACACCAGGGTACTTCTCAATTAAGTTAGCTTTTAAGTAAGTAACAAATTGCGCGGTAGTAAGTGATTTAAACGAAAATTCTTTAAAGTATGCTTTTACAAACGGGTCAAACTTATCGCGGCCATATTTATTTTCTAGATAAATTAAAAATAACTGACCTTTAGTGTAAGGCACTGAGCTAAACGCATCGTCTGGGTCGCGGCCATTAAGTTTTAAATTAAGGCGTGTATCTGGTGCATCAATTGTTTTAATTTGTGCGCGTAAAGACGCTGAATCAAGTGCTTGTTCCATAACCGCACGGTCACGACCAAATACTTCTTCCATAATGCGGTTTTCAACGTACGAGGTAAAACCTTCGTTTAACCATAAATCTTCCCACGTTGCGTTAGTTACTAAGTTACCTGACCAAGAATGAGCAAGCTCATGGGCAATAAGGTTAACTAAGCTTTTATCACCGGCAACAACCGTTGGGGTTATAAATGATAAGCGTGGGTTTTCCATGCCACCAAACGGAAAACTTGGCGGTAGCATTAATAAGTCGTAGCGACCCCATGCATATTCGCCGTACATGGCGTTTGTTTTGTCGATCATGGCTTGAGTGTCGTCAAATTCAGCAACTGAGGCATCTAAAATTGTAGGCTCAGCAAATATGCCCGTTTGGTGCGACATTGCTTTAAATTCTAAGTTACCTGCGCCAATAGCAATTAGGTAAGGTGAAATTGCTTGTGGCATATCAAAAATGTAGTCGCCATCTTTATAAAGCGCATCTTTGTTATCGGCACTCATTACAGCACGTATATCTTTTGGTGTATGAATTCGTGCAGAGTAAGTTACACGCATTGCGGGTGTATCTTGCACTGGGATCCAACTACGTGCATGAATTGCTTGCGATTGGCTGTACATAAATGGATGCGTTTTACTTGCCGTTTGCTCTGGTGTTAACCATTGCAGGCCAGATGCTTCTGGACGACTGTTGTAGTAAATACGAACTACTTCAGCTTGGTTTTTAAACTTAATAGTAAGCTTTGAACCTTTAACGTCATCTCGCTTAGCTAAATCAAAAGTCGCCTTTTTCCAGTTACCACTTTGGTCTTTGTACATTACTTTATCAATGTCTAAGTCGCGGGTATCAAGTACCAGAGTTCTACTTTTGCTGTTGTTCCACTGAAGAGTATGCTCCACAAAACCTTCTAACTGCTTGTCGGCAAAGTCGACATCTAAATCAAGGTTTAAGTGAGTAGTAACAACATCATCAAGGTTAGCATACGAGTTTTGGTCAATCGCATTAGCCATTGCTTGCGAACACATACCCGCCATAGCGAGGCTTAAAAAAAGAGGTTTAATTTTCATCATTACTCTGAACACAAATAAAAAAGTGCTGGTTTTATATCACGATTGACACGGTGGGTTGAGTGATTTTTACAATCTAGTGCCACATTTGCGACGATGAGGTAAACTATTGCGATTAGTTACCGGTATTTTTAGAGAGCTTTGTGGCGCATTCATTACACTCCTTACATACATTCGCATTAAACAGCCAATGCCAAAATTTTGTTGAAATTACTCAGCTTGAGCAACTTAAAACGCAAAGTTTTAGTGCACCGTTTTGTTTGCTAGGCGAGGGCAGTAATACCGTATTTTTAAATGACTACATGGGTACGGTTATAAAAATAGCCTTAAAAGGTATTAAAATTACCGAGCGTGAGAGCGACACACTAATTAGTATTGCTGCAGGCGAAAACTGGCATCAACTAGTCAGTTATTTATTAGAGAAAAATATACCCGGGCTTGAAAATCTAGCACTTATACCGGGCACTGTGGGTGCATCGCCGGTACAAAATATTGGTGCTTATGGCGTTGAGATAGCTAAATTTATTGAGTTGGTAGAGCACTTTGATATAACTACTAAAACTATGCACTCACTAAATAACGAGCAATGTGAATTTGCTTACAGAGACTCAATATTTAAAAATGCTCTCAAAAATAAAGCGGTGATCACGCAAGTGCATTTAGCGCTCCCAAAAAAATGGCAACCAGTATTAAGTTATGGCCCCCTGCAGCAGCTCTCAAGCATCACCCCGCAAGCAGTATTCGATCAAGTTATAAAAACGCGCAATAGCAAATTACCTAACCCATATACACTTGCCAATGCGGGTAGCTTTTTTAAAAATCCAATAATAACCAACCAGCAGTTAGCTGAACTATTAAAGCAATTTGCAGATTTACCTCATTACGAATATGGGCAAAGTCATCACAAGGTCGCGGCAGGTTGGCTAATCGATCAAAGTGGTTTAAAAGGGCACCGCGAGGCCGGTATAGAAGTGCATCAACAACAAGCATTAGTACTTGTTAATCACGGAAATAGTGAAGGTATCGACCTAATAAATATGATTAAACACATTCAGCAAGTGGTTTATACACGTTACAACATTATGCTAGAACACGAGGTACGTTTAATAGATGCGCGCAGCGAATGCCATATTAACGCGGAGCCTGAGCAATGAAAGCACCTGATGGAAACAAACTCGCTATTTTAAATGCACTTAACCAAGGTGGCTTTGTATCTGGCCAAGCCTTGGGTGAAAAGCTAGGAATTAGCCGAGCTGCGGTGAGTAAACATATCAAAACGTTACAAGAAATGGGCTTGGATATTTTTAAAGTGACTGGCAAAGGCTATTGTTTGAATAACCAAGTGGGCCTTTTAAATAAAACGCAAATTGATCAGCACTACAAAGCGCTAGGTGCTAATACTGCCGATGTAGAAGTGCACCCTATTATTGATTCGACCAACAGCGAGCTTATGCGCCGTATACAGGCCAAAACAGCGCTTGAGTCTGGCACTGTTATTGTTGCTGAAATGCAGCAAGCAGGACGCGGCCGACGCGGCCGTGTTTGGCAATCCCCATTTGGCGCTAATTTGTATTACAGTTATTTTTGGCGCTTAGATGACGGGCTTCAAGCTGCAATGGGTGTATCAATTGCGGTAGGCCTTGCTGTTTATGATGCAATTAAAGCGTTATACCAAATTGACGTAGAGCTTAAATGGCCTAACGATATTTATATAAATAAACAAAAACTTGCAGGTGTATTGGTTGAATTAGATGGGCAACCGCAAGGACCTTGTCAGTTAGTGATTGGTATAGGTATTAATTTACAAATGCCTGAGAGTTTTAGCCAACATATAGACCAAGCGTGGACCGACTTAAATCAACATACTCAAAAGCTTGATAAAAACCAGCTGGTGGCGTCACTTACTTATCATTTAGAGCAGCGTTTAGTGCAGTATCGTCAAACTGGCTTACAAGATATGTATGAGCAATGGAATTCGCTTAATGCGTTTGCTGGCGATTATGTTGAGCTAAATACAGGACACCGAAGCTGGCGTGGAATATGCGAAGGTATTGACCCACAAGGTGGAATACGAATTCGCCAAGATGGTGAAGTAAAAAGTTATTACGGTGGGGAAGTCTCCCTCAGAAAGGCGCAAGTATGAGATTACTGATCGACGTAGGAAATACATCACTAAAAGCTGTGCTGTGGCATAACGAGCAAGCACAACCAGCAGATATAAATAACTTACCTTGGTTACAAATAACCGAAGTGATTTATGCGTGCGTAGGGCGCAGTGATTTACTAAACGATATTCTCGCGCAAGCGGCTAGTAATAATATTACTAGCTTTGAGGCCAAGGTAACCAAAACGCTTGGAGATCTTGTATGCGCTTACGAGCATGTGGGTAACTTAGGCATAGATAGGTGGCTTGCGCTTATTGCAGGCTTTACGTTATATCCAAACACAGCATGTATTGTTGTTGATGCGGGTACTGCGACAACAATTGATGTGCTCAATAGTGAAGGGTTACATTTAGGTGGCTGGATTTTACCCGGGCTTGATTTAATGACCTCATCGCTTACACAAAACACCCAACGTGTTTTTGATGACGGTAAAACACCGTTTACTAATGAATTGGGTAAAAACACGCCAAATGGTTTAAAAAACGGTGCCTTAGTGGCAACCATCGGGGCAATTGAGCAAGCTAAGCTGAATTTAACGGCTCAAAAAACAGAACAAGCAACACAAATTATTTTTGCTGGTGGCTATGGCTCACTATTGCAGCAGCAATTTGCAGGAAGTATTTTTGATTCATTGCTCGTAATGAAGGGATTGAATTATTGGTACGAATTAACCGAAACAGTATAAAAAAGTGCAAAAAACGCGTTTTCGCGTGAATATTGAGCATTTAAACTAAAAATTTACACTTTTTTTAATTTTATTGTTGCATCCCAATAAACCTTACTCTAATATCTCGCCCCGTACTAAAGCAGTGCCGACTTAGCTCAGCTGGTAGAGCAACTGACTTGTAATCAGTAGGTCAACCGTTCGACTCGGTTAGTCGGCACCACTTTCCTTTTACCGGAAGTGAATTAGTAGAGAATTATCGTGGAGGGGTTCCCGAGCGGCCAAAGGGATCAGACTGTAAATCTGACGGCTCAGCCTTCGCTGGTTCGAATCCAGCTCCCTCCACCACTTTATTCTTGACGGTTAGAGGTAGTTTAAGAACAGATTTTTATGCGGGCATCGTATAATGGCTATTACCTCAGCCTTCCAAGCTGATGATGCGGGTTCGATTCCCGCTGCCCGCTCCAGTTCTTGTGTTGCTGATATAGCTCAGTTGGTAGAGCGCACCCTTGGTAAGGGTGAGGTCGGCAGTTCGACTCTGCCTATCAGCACCAGTCCTAAGAATCTCCTTGATTACTTCCTTTATCTGTCAGAAAATACTATTTGAAAAAATTAACTTAATCTACCTCTGGTGGATTATTTTCATATGTAATTTAGATACACAAAACTGATAGGTTCCGTCATGGCAAAAGAAAAGTTTGAACGCGTAAAACCGCACGTAAACGTTGGTACAATTGGCCACGTTGACCACGGTAAAACTACACTAACTGCAGCAATCACTAACGTACTTGCAAAAGTATACGGCGGTGTTGCTAAAGATTTCGCATCAATCGACAACGCTCCAGAAGAGCGCGAACGTGGTATCACTATTTCAACGTCTCACGTTGAATACGATACTCCTTCACGTCACTACGCACACGTAGATTGTCCTGGTCACGCCGATTATGTTAAAAACATGATCACTGGTGCTGCTCAAATGGACGGCGCGATCTTAGTAGTTGCTGCGACTGATGGCCCTATGCCACAAACGCGTGAGCACATCCTTCTTTCTCGTCAAGTTGGCGTTCCTTACATCATCGTGTTCATGAACAAATGTGACATGGTAGATGACGAAGAGCTACTTGAACTAGTAGAAATGGAAGTTCGTGAACTTCTTTCAGAATACGATTTCCCAGGTGATGACTTACCTCTAATTGCTGGTTCTGCGCTTAAAGCGTTAGAAGGCGAGAAAGAGTGGGAAGATAAGATTGTTGAGCTTGCAAACGCACTTGATACTTACATCCCAGAGCCAGAGCGTGACATCGATAAGCCTTTCATCATGCCTATCGAAGACGTTTTCTCAATCCAGGGTCGTGGTACTGTTGTAACTGGTCGTGTTGAAGCTGGTATCATCCGCATCAATGACGAAGTAGAAATTGTTGGTATCAATGATACAACTCGTTCTACTTGTACTGGTGTTGAAATGTTCCGTAAGCTTCTAGACGAAGGTCGTGCTGGCGAAAACATCGGCGCACTTCTACGTGGTACTAAACGTGAAGACGTTGAACGTGGTCAAGTACTAGCTAAGCCTGGTTCAATCAACCCACATACTACATTCACTTCAGAAGTATACGTACTTTCGAAAGATGAAGGTGGTCGTCATACTCCATTCTTCAAAGGTTACCGTCCACAGTTCTACTTCCGTACAACTGACGTAACGGGTGACGTACAGTTACCAGATGGCGTAGAAATGGTAATGCCTGGTGATAACATCAAGATGACAGTAACTCTAATCGCACCAATCGCGATGGATGAAGGTCTTCGTTTTGCTATCCGTGAAGGTGGTCGTACTGTAGGTGCTGGTGTTGTAGCAACTATCGTAGCGTAACAATTAACGTTAAAGTTAATTGTTAGAAAAAGGTCACTCAGGTGGCCTTTTTTAATGCCTGAAGAAAAGTGATTTGCTCCTAGGTATAGCTTTATTGCCGAAGCTTGGGTTAAGTTTTACGAAACCCGAGGAAAAAGGTTGCTGAAAATAACTGAGCTCTTAGATATAAAAAAAGCACGGCTAGGCCGCGCTTATATTGAGTTAGCTCTTGGTCTTTTAGCCAATTACTAATATATGATAAAAGCTTTAATGCTTTTTCGCATACTCTTCAGCTTGTTTTAAAACTCTTAATAAATTACCGCTAAGAATCTTTTTAATATCTTTGTCGCTGTAATCTCTGTCCATTAAACCTTGAACAAGATTAGGGTAGCTAGATACATCTTTTAAACCGATAGGTAATGAATCGCCAACTCCATCATAATCAGAGCCAATACCTACATAATCAATACCAATTAGCTCAACTACGTGATCAATATGGTCAAGCACCTGCTCAAGACTTGCAAATGGATACGGGTTTTTAGCGCGGTACGCAGCATCAAAATCTTTGCTTAATTTAGTGCCGTCTTTTTTAACGGACTCTTTTGTGCTTTTTAACTGCTTGCCCCAACTGCCTGCTTTAGCGGTAACAAAGCTTGAGCCAAAGTTAATTTGAATAACGCCGCCATTTTCTTTAAGTGCCAATAGCATATCGTCATTCATATTACGCTCAAAGCCAGGCGTGTATTTACGAAGTGATGAATGTGAGGCAATTACGGGTGCTTTAGATAGATCCATAACCTGATAAAACGCATCATCAGAAATATGCGATACATCGATTAGCATACCAATATTATTCATTTCAGTGACAAGCTCTTTACCAAATGGGCTTAAGCCTTTCCATTTACGGCGTATATCGTAAGACGAATCCGAAATATGGTTGCTTTGCGAGTGCGCTAGCGTAATGTAGCGAATGCCACGGTCGTAAAAGTGCTGAAGGTTTTTCATATCCCCTTCAATAGGAGAGCCGTTTTCCATACCCATCGCTATAGAAAGCTTGCCTTGTTCAAATTGCTCTTCTATATCAGTACTTGAGCTAGCAATAGCAAACTTATCGGGTGCGCGCTGGGCTATGGCTTCCATACTATCAATCATTTGATTGGCTAGCTGGTAGCTTTTTCCTTTACCTTCAAATTCCAAATGCGCAGGAATATAAATCGACATAAACGGTGCGTTTAAACCGCCTTTTACAGCGCGAGGGTAGTCAAAATCGCCATCAGTTGTCGCTTTAGTTACATCAACCCAGCTTTCGTGAATTCGATAAGGTACGTCGATATGGGTATCAATTAAAATGGTGTCTTTAGCGAGTTTAATTGCCTTGTCAGATGCTGTTATTGTTTGTTCTGCTTGGGCTTGGCTAGTTAAAGCTAGTGATATGGCTACCACTAGAGTGCTGAGTTTTATCATGTTTTGGCTCTTTGGGTAAAAAGCCATTGTGTACGTTCAATTCAAAAGTTACAAGTACTACACCTTAATCAAACGCCTCTGCTTGATGCTCTTCACTTTGCAGCGCTTTAAATTCGCCCTTAGAAATAATAGTAACTGACTCATGTAATTCAGAGAAAAACACCATCGCTTCACCATTTTTAAGCTGAAGCTTAACTTGGTTAACTTTAGATTCGATGCTTGCTTCTACTTCGCCATAATCGGTGCCTTCGCGCAGTACATAGCTTTCTATTAGGTTGTATAGTGTATCTTTATCGAGTTGTTCAAAAGGGATAATCATAATTGCTCTTTGTTTGCGTTGCCTAAAACATGTTGCCCAAAATAGCATGGCACGGCTTTCTCTAACCAAAATATAGGCTTAAACGGATTTTTACCGCTAATAAAACCAACGTGTCCGCCTTTGTCAGAGATGCGCAGCGTAACATGCTCACTTACGTCTTGCCTACTTGGTACGGCCTTAATTGAGAGCATAGGGTCGTCTTTGGCATGAATAATAAGTGTAGGTATAGCGATATCTTTTAAGTACGGCATTGCACTGGCTTTGCGATAGTAATCGTGTGCGTTTTCAAAACCATGCAGAGGGGCTGTTAACTGATTATCAAACTCTAATAAATCGTCAATTTTCATTAACTGTTTTGGTGTTAGAGAAATTTGCTGCTTAATTTGTGGCAGTTTTCGCTGCATTGATTTTTTCATGCGATCGAGCAGATATTTTTGGTAAATTTTACCTAAGCTTTTACGAATAACATCGCTTGATGACGACAAATCATAAGGAGCAGATACCACCGCTGCAGCACTTAGTGGGCATGCTTGTGATTGTTCACCTAAGTATTTGGCCAGTACGTTACCGCCTAACGAAAAACCTACAGCGACCATAGTGCGCTCAGGAAACTGCAGCTTTAAGTGATTTATAAAAAAGGCTAAATCGGCGGTGTCACCGCTGTGATAAGCGCGAGGTAGCCGATTGACTTCAGTTGAGCAATTTCTAAAGTGCATAAGCACAACTGCATAACCTTGCTTTTTTAACGCCTTCATCATGCCTTTGGCATAAAAGCTATTTATATTGCCTTCAAGGCCATGTAAAACAACGGCAAGTGGAGCGGTTTCGTTATGTGGAAGTGACCATGCGAGCTCAATAAAGTCACCATCAGGTGTATCAAGTTGCTCAAGTTCGTAGCGAGTGTGGTGAAATGGGCGGAAAAAACGCGGCATTATGGTTTGAACGTGACGATTGGTCATCCACCATGCTGGTTTGAACTGAGAGATCATGTTTGTACTACGCACTTTGTATTAAACGAAAAGCTAGTGTACCAAATTTTTCGCTTCAGAAAATAAAAAGCGCCTAACTAGTAAACTAATAAGGCGCTTTAGTGCGTCGTGCTTAATTTTGTTCGGGAATTTCTGCATCATGTATTTTTTTCAAAAAGAAAAAAGCAAAAAATATACACAAAGAAACAACGATGGTTAAAAACCCAAAAGACATAAATAAAACTGGATCTGTAAAAAAGTCTCTAAAGAATACGTTCATGAGTTGTTCCCCTCGTTGTTGATGGGTTAATCATAGGCGGTGTTTGCAGGTCGCAACGTGATCGAGATCAAGTTATTTACATAAGCAGATATAGGGCTGAAGCTAAGTTGATTTAGATCATGCTTTAAGGGCTACTAAGTTATTACCACTGAGAGCTAAGAGAGTTTTTCGCTTGAAATAGTGAGCTGATTGTAATCCATGTTTTTTCACTTCCCCTAAAGCGTAGCGCTTTTAACTTTTTTGAGTAAACCACTTAAAGATTTTTTGCACAAAGAGAAAAGAATGAGAAGTAAATGAGGGTAGAGCAACAAACTGCTCAATATTTATATCTAAGTAATTTAGTTTGTTTTCCTCTAAAAGCGAAGCGCCTCTTAACCTCTTTGTGAGTAAATTACTTAAAGGTCTTTGCGCAAAAAGAAGAAAAAGAGAAGAAAATTAGGGCAGGGTAATAAAATGCTGAGCTAAACAACCGCTCAATATTTATATTTTTATCTAAGTAATCTAGTTTGTTTTCCTCTAAAAGCGAAGCGCCTCTTAACCTCTTTGTGAGTAAATTACTTAAAGGTCTTTGCGCAAAAA